>CBDUUA010000018.1:0-12612 GCA_965370135.1 uncultured Cellvibrionales bacterium | reverse complement strand
CAGCATATTAGGTTGTTTTCAATTGAGATCCCACACCTTTGCTGAATGGCTTGGGGTCCGCCGGACCTTGTTTTTGTTGTTTTGGCCTAGTTCCTGCAGTGTGTCCAATTGTTCTACCAGAGTTGCCTGGTCTTTGCCTCGCTGAGAGAGATCAGTTAATGCGTCCCCGGCGGATCTTCTCGGGAACGCAAGTCCGGCGGTCAGGGCAACTTTGCCGGGTCTTGGCGCGCGCGGTTGCAGCACTTCGATAGGATCTTCTATCATTTTTTTGCCCCCCCGCGCGCCCGACTGCCTGACCCCCTGGTAGCGATCTATCGTGCCTTTTATGCCCTCGGCCGACTGGAGATAGTTGCCGGTGTCGGCCAGCAATTTTTGTACGGTGGATCGCCTGAAGCTGCCTTTTTTCTGCTGTTTGGTGAATACCCATTCATTGCAGTAGTGCCGAATCAGGATTGCGTATTTTACCTTGGAGGTGGCTGCCGCTCCGTTTTGGTGAAATGCGGTCAATAATAAATCGATATCGGTGATCAGCGGGTTTTTGCGGTCCTTGCCAAATTTGGCCGTGTTTTTTTTCCATTTCGCTAAGGTCATCATGATGGCATGCCTCTGATTGCGTTAGCTCGTTGCTTACCGGGCTGGATGTTGTGGTTAACCAATGCCGTAAGTAAACGCCCCTTCCTCAGTAGCCCCTATATGAATATTCTTAATCTCTTGCTCATTGGCCATTCGATCCAGGCATTCACTCGCCAATTCAGGCAATAGGGTTTTATTCAGAATATTCTCTATATTTCGAGCTCCCGTTTCTGAGTCCTGGCAGCGCGCTACGATATGTAGCAGCACATCCTCGTCGTAGGAGAAGTTGGCGCCGTAATGCTGCTTGACTCGCTTCTCGATCTTGCTCATATTGATCGCGCAAATCTTCATCAGGTTTTCATCGTCCAGTGGGTAGTAAACCACCAGGCTGGTGCGGCCCATAAACGCCGGCTTAAAAGACTTCAACAGCTCCGGGCGAATACTGTCCAGCAATACTTGTGGATCGGGCTTTTCTTCCACCTGGGCCATGACTGCCCGGATGGCATTTTCGCCGGCATTGGAGGTCATGATGATCAGGCAGTTCTTGAAATCGATATCCCGGCCCTCGCCATCCTTGATGGTGCCCTTGTCGAATAAATTGTAGAAAATGTCCTGTACCCCGGGATGAGCTTTCTCCATCTCATCGAGCAAAATAACGGAATAGGGTTTGCGTCGCGCCGCCTCGGTGAGCACACCGCCCTCGCCAAAGCCGACATAGCCGGGAGGCGAGCCGAGCAGCATGGATACCTTATGCTCCTCCTTAAACTCCGACATATTGATGGTGGTGATATTGTGCTCACCACCATAGAGCAAGTCGGCCAGGGCCAGTGCCGACTCGGTTTTACCGACACCGCTGGTGCCGACCATCAGGAATACGCCGATAGGCTTGCGTGGATCAGTCAGCCCCGCCCTGGAGGTTTGTATGGCCTGGGCGATGGCGCCGAGTGCGTGATCCTGGCCGATGATGCGCCTGGCGAGCAGATCCTTGAGGTTTTGGATCGCGGAAATTTCATCACTCATCATTTTGCCGACGGGGATGCCGGTCCAATTGGCGACCACTTCGGCGACTACTTGTTCATCGACGTTTGCCTGAATCAGTGGTTTCTGGGCCTGGATAGTTTGTATTTCACTGCTCAGGTTTTGCAGGCGCTGCTTCAGGCCAGCCAGGTCCTCATCGGATAGTGGGCTTTCTTCTCCTGATCGGGTCTTTAAAAAACTGTCCTCGATCTGGTCGCGCAGCTCGCGGATATCGGCAATGAGATGCTGCTCCTGTTCCCACTGGGCGAGCTGTTGCTCCAGCTTTTCCTCAGTGGCCGCCTTGTCGGCACGCATCATGTCCAGTTTTTCTTCGTGTTCTCCGGTGGCTGAGTTTTCGCGCTCGAGCAGGCTGATATTCGAATCCAGTTGGTTAATACGGCGGCGAGAGTCTTCAATAGACGCCGGTGTGGTGCTTTGACTGAGCGCCACCCTGGCACAGGCGGTATCCAGCAAGCTCACAGATTTATCCGGTAATTGGCGACCGGGTATATAGCGATTGGATAATTTGACCGAGGCGATAATGGCTTCATCCAAAATTCGCACCTTGTGGTGCGATTGCAGCGCCTTGGAAATTGCCCGCATCATATCGATGGCCTTTTCTTCATCGGGCTCTTCCACTTTAACCACCTGGAAGCGACGAGTCAGGGCGGGATCACGTTCGAAATATTTTTTGTACTCGGCCCAGGTGGTCGCGGCGATGGTGCGCAGTTCGCCTCGAGCCAGTGCCGGCTTGAGCAAGTTGGCGGCATCGCCCTGACCTTCTTTGCCGCCGGCGCCAATCATGGTGTGGGCTTCGTCGATGAACAAGATGATGGGGGAGGGTGAGCCTTTGACTTCTGCGATAACGGACTTGAGGCGATTTTCGAACTCGCCCTTGACGCTGGCCCCGGCCTGCAGTAGCCCGAGATCGAGGGTGTGTATGGCTACCCCGCGTAGTGGATCCGGCACGTCACCTTGTGCAACCCGCAGAGCAAAGCCTTCTACCACCGCGGTTTTACCGACACCGGCCTCGCCGGTAAGAATGGGGTTATTTTGCCGTCGCCGGGTGAGTATATCGATACATTGGCGAATTTCTTCATCACGCCCCAATACCGGGTCGATCTCGCCGCGCCGTGCGCTTTCGGTCAGGTTAACGGTGAACTTATCCAACGACGGTGTCTTGGTGGGTTTTGTCGGCTGGGCGCTGTCATCATCCGACGTGCCCACCGGCCCGCTGCTGGACTCGGCAGTTGTGCCGATCAGGGATTTGGCAGTTTCACGCAGTGACTCCGGCGCCAGGTCCTTGAGTGACGGAGCTGAATCCAGCAGGTTGCGCCGGGATTGTTCGTCCAATAGTAGCGCCGTGAGCAAGTGACCGGAGGTGATTTGTGAATGGTGGTAGTCGACCGAGGCCAATATCCAGGCATTCTTGGTCGCCTCGACAATGGCCGGGGATAGTGAAGCCGGCCGGCTGCTGCCGCTTTTGAACTTTTCGACGGCGCTGTTGAGTTCTCGGTTCAGCGCCGGGAAATTGATTTCGTATTTTTCCAGCAGTGTGTAGATGTCGCTATCAGGGTGTTCCAGCAATTTTGACAGCCAGTGTTCGATCTCTACATTGTACTGGCCCCGGGACATGGTAATACCCGCTGCGCCTTCCAGGGAGTCCCTGAGTTCGTCAGACATTTTTTCTACTAAAGACTTCAGGTTTACGTTAATCATGGTTTTTCCTTTTTTTTATTAGCCGGTAATTCGGAAGCTGTGCTTTGACACTCAGTTTTGCCGTCTAGGTGACGACGATTCTAATATTTTCTACCTTGCGCTCCTCTCCGAGCGCAGTATTCCAGCCCAGTAGCGGGGGGCTCATTGCATCGTTATTGAGTTTCAGCAGCGGAATGGAAACGGCGTCGGTGGTAATTACGATTTCGAAATTGTAATCGTTTCGGGTTATGAAGCGAGTCAATTCCTGCAGCTGTATCATCTTGCTACCGTTGGGGCGCAATTCCATCAGCTGTTCATAGGAAATATTTTTTATCAGTACCGCAAACTTACTCTGTATCTGCCAGCCGTGGGAGCCCAGTATTGCATTGCTCCCCAGTTGGCAATTCATGCCCATCGGCAGCGCCACGCCGGGTAAGCGGGATTGGGTATCTTCGGGAATATCGAGCCACTCGCCCTGGAATTGTTCGATTGCAATCGGCAGGCCAAAATAATACTGCAGGGTGCGCTCAACAGCGATTGCGGAGCGAGACGGGCGGCTCAAGATGCCACTGATACCGAGTAGACTATCTTTTGGCATCGGCAAGGAATCCTGGATTGAGCGCGTTCCCAGCCCCGCCAATGAGGATAGCACTCGCGTGAAAGCATCTTCACCGCGCTTAGCTGAGAGCTTATGGTGCTCATAGCTGAAGGCCAGGCGGTACTTGCGCCAGGCCTTGTGAAAAATATGAATCAGCCGTGAATTGAACAGGTCGAAGAATGCTTTTAAGGTACTGTCGCGCAGCCTCAATCGCTGCTGCACTAACTCCGAGTAGTGGTAGGGCAGCACCCCTGCGCTGCCGGTCAAACCAAAAATATTGACCTCAGCTTGCCAAAAAATAGTGTCGTCTCGCTCCTGTTGAGTAATTTTATTCAGGCTATTACCTGGAAACTTGAGGTTGGAGCTACTGCTGTATTCAATAGTCGGGGCATCGGGCGCGCCTGACAGGCTCACTTGTTCGAGCAGGCGCAAGGCCTGGAACAGCTCAAACTCTCCCGGCTTGTTGGTGAGTCTATCGGCTACAGAAGCTGGTGTTCGCCGGCTCTGGGTGGCCATTTTTTTAGCTCCTCTTCACTGCCTTTTAATCTTGCCTCGACTCGTACAAACGAGTTTATTGTGCAATAGAGTCCCATAAAAGTTTCAAGGATACAGGCGAACAGATAGGGACTCTGGCCGCCAAGCTTGAGTGGATCAAAGGTGAGTACTACCTGGCTGCCTCGACATAAAACGCTGCGGCCATCGATGTTGATCGGTGCGCTGACCGGTGCAACCGTGACATCGTCGATGGAATCTATCATGGCTCTACTGCTGGCAGAATTTCTGAAGTCGTAAAGTCGCAGTATCTCCTTTAATGCCTGGGTGGAGACGTCGCTATTATTCAGCGACAGATGGTTCAGGTTTAAATGGGATATCAAGCGCCAGTAATTGCCATCAAGTGAGCTGATTCTTAGCGTTGGCGTCGGCGGTGTAATGCAATACATGTCCACCGGTGGCGCTTTGCTGTCGTTGCTTTTCAAGCTCAAGCGCCCGGTGAACGGCAGCTTTGACGGCGAATTCCGATTCAGGCATTGGCTCTCTACCGTAATGATCGTGTCGCGGGTAGATGCTGGCTTAAAATTGAGGTCGACAAAGCTCAAATCGACCTCGCTGGCGGTTTCACTGTTGTGTTGGCCCTCCAATACCTGTCGCCTGGAGGCTTGCCAGAAGCAACTCGATTGCGGGGCGTTCAGGTAGCGCAAGCCATAAAATGGCTCGAAAGGAACTTTATTACCGTCTTCGTCGATGCCCTTTACCGACTTGATTTGATAAATTTCGACATTATCGTGCTGGCTGGCATCCGGTACGATTTGATAAGCGGTGCGGGTTTGGTCAAGGCGGATGGGTTCAGCAGTCTTGTTGAATAGATTGACAACCGGCGCGCACCCCAACTGAAAAAGCTCGGTTGACAGGTAGTGCTCGAGCTCAGGATCCGCGCTTTGCAGGTAAAAATACAGGTCGATGGTATCACTGCCCTGGGCAAATTTGAATTGCTCCAGCCCGCTCAGTCTAAAAAAGAAAAATTTATCCGGAAAGGCAAAAAACTCAGTCAGTAAACGATAACCAAGAAACGAGTTTTGCGGATACGGAAGCATGCCTTCATCCAGTTCGAAGCCAACCGGCGTGACATTTCGCGGATCCAGAACAAGTGGTGCGGTATTACCCTTTTCATCGGCTACGACTATGGCATTGAGCCGGGTAAAAAGGAGTTCATAGAGGATGTGCCTGCGTTGATCCTGCCCGCCGATATAAAAGGTAATATCTCCAAGGGCAAGATCTTTGAGGAAAACGCCGGCGGTAGAGGTCTTTAGTTGCAGATGAATAGCGGCATTGCCGGTAACATCATTGGCGGCAGGAGCAATAAACGGTCGAAACAGAATCTCGACACTTTCGGTGGTGAGGGGATACAGGTCTACTGGGTAACAGGTGGAAAAATTGCAGCACTTGTCTTCGAAGGAGTAGGTTTCAAGCTGTACGCCGCTGGGTATATGTAGGGTTTCCTTGAGCCCTTTTTTGGTGTCGAATTTGACAATACTCATGGGCGGGATAGGGCGATTGTAATGTGGGTATAGCGTATCGATCAATGCGTTGGATAACTCTGGGAAATCGTCTTCGAGTTTGTCCTGTATTCTCGCATTCAGAAAGGAAAAGGCAGAAATCAGGCGCTCTATCAGCGGGTCTTCCAGTTCGTCCGCCCCCAATCGCAGGCGCCCGGCAATCTTAGGGTAGCGTTTTGCGAAGCCCTTGGCGGCGCTATTGATGTGGGCCAATTCTTTTTCGTAATGCTTTAACAGTGAATCAATCACCGCCGGGACTCCTTGATCGACACCGACTGGGACACCGGGTCTAGTGAAGAGTCAAAAATGATGGTTTCGTTAGCGGGGGACGCATGCAAAATTGCTTCTACCCTGAAGCGGAAACATTTATCGTCATGATCCAGGCCCTTATTGGATATGATTCGAATTTTCTTTATTCGAGGCTCATAATGGCGAATATTCGCTTCAACTTCCGAGCAAAAATCGAGCACTTCCTGACTCGAATCAAGATTGATGGTGGCGAGGTCCGGCAAGCCATAATTGAGCAGCGAGGCTTCCAACTCGGGGTAATCTTCAGGGGGTGATAGACAACACTGTCGTGTATTGAATAAATTCTCCAGATCCCGGCGCACGCTTTCCTTCATCTGCTCGAGCAACATATTGGCCGATTTCCCCGCCTCGACCTTGACCTCGGGATCGTTGTCAATCAGGCAATCCAATACCGGCATTTTCAAATGTTTGGACTTGTCGATACTATTCATTTCATTTCATTCCCCATTCCCCATTGCATAAGGGCCTCGTCGAGGTGGCTCAGGCAGCGGTGCCGATCTGGTTTAACTCGGTGGTTAGTTTGATTTCAGATATGATCTGTTCGGCAATATAGTGGGGTTTGAGGTGAATCGCGCAGGAGTAGGAGCCGGGCTTTCCTGGAATTCCTCGCACCTGAACCCTGAAATCTCGCAGCGGATATTTTGCCCGCATCTCCCAGCTCAAATCGTCACGCCCGGTGGTATAGTTTCTTAGCCAGGTGTCGAGCATCTTTTCGCATTCGGTCTCTTCGGTGAACGATCCCACTTTATCCCTTATCATCACTTTGATGTAATGGGCGAAGCGCGATGCGCATAGTATTTGCTGCAGCATGGCGCTGACCCTGGCATTGGCGGTGGCCCCCTTGGCTTGAAACTGCCGGGGTTTTTGCATTGACGCACTGCTGAGAAAGGCACAGTAGGGAGTGCCGTAACAATGGCACAGTGCAATAAAGCCGAGGTCACTCAAGGACTTCTCTGCCGAGTCGGTAATGACCACGGAAGTACTCATAGCGGATACCGATCTTTCACCGGTATCGAAACCCGGTTTGGGCAGGCTGGTCACCAGGCCTCCGCTCAGATAGTCTCTGGGAACGCCGCGAATATGAGAAAACCAACCGGTGTTGCCATACTCGCGAATCACCACAGTTCCCAGTGCGTAACACGCATTTCCCCACAGGTAATCACTATTGCTATGACAGCTTTCGGTAAAGTTGAGCCCTTTGCGAACGCACTGATCCAGCGTATAGGGTTCGCGCAGGAGAACATTGGGCAGGCTTATACCAACAAAGCGACTGTCAACGAAATCCCGCAGCGAATTCCAGCGCAGATAGCTCTTTGATCTGAAGATGCCGTTATAGTTTAAGGGTTGACCCAGACCATCAAAATCGTCGAGACCGAACAGTTGCGGCGCCGCACCGCATACGAAAGGAGCGAAAGCCGCTGCTGCGATCTGTGCCAGCCCCCTGAGCACCTCGACGTCGTCTGTCGGGTGGCCCTCATAGGGCATGTGCGCTACTTGATAGTTTCCCAGCAAGATGCCGAAGGGTTCACCCCCGGGCATGCCAAATTCGTCATTGTAGATTCTATGGAAGAGATTACTTTGGTCAAAGTCCGCTGCTCGCTGCAGGTCTTTGGCGATTTCACGCCAGGACACGTCCAAAAAGCGAATTTTTACCCGGTGTTGTTCGCTGGCGGCCGCAGTCAGAAGCTCGAGGCCTCGCCAACTGGCCTCCAGTTGCTGGAATTTTTCATGGTGCAAGATGGTGTTGAGCTGATCTTCAATAAGCGTATCGATCGAGGCAATTTGCAGGGATAGCCAGCTTTTAAACGCGGTCGCGGTGGCTGGCAATGGCGGTGTCGTGTCATCGGGGTTTCGATTCAGGTGTAACCAATAGACCAGGGTATGAGACGGATTTTTTGATGCGAAAAAGCACTCCAGCATAGACGCGCCCGAATCCGGGTCGACCGTCTGCGCTCGCTCAGTTTCCTCGAGCACTGCAACAAGCAGGCTTTCAGCAACCATTGGGGTGCTCCTTAATGTGCTTGCCGAGAGTTGGCGCCAGCGCAACCCGCGCCGGCGCCATTCTTACGCTCCATGTAACGTCCGCCAGAAACCCTTAACCTGCAGAGGGAATGTTGGCTACCATTCGCAATGAGGTGGTAAGCTCTTCCATCTGTAGCCAGGGTCGCAAGTAGGCAACCGCATTGTAGGAGCCAGGTGCGCCGGCGATCTCCTTAACTTCGATGCGCGCCTCTCTCAGTGGATATTTTGCCTTCATTTCCGGGCTCGCGTCAGGGTTGCCGTTGGTATAGGTTGCAATCCACTTGTTTAGCCAGCGCTCGGCATCGTCGGCTTCCATAAAGGAGCCGATCTTGTCCCGGGCCATGACTTTCAGAAAGTGGGCTATTCTCGCTGTCGCCATGATGTAGGGCAGCCGGGCGGAAATGGAGGCATTTGCGGTGGCGTCCGGGTCATCATAGGTCTTGGGTCTTTGTGCTGTCTGGGCGCCAAAAAATACCGAGTAGTCGGTGTTTTTATAGTGGCACAGTGGCAAGAAACCCTGTTTGGCGAGCTCTGCCTCGCGCCGGTCAGTAATACCCACTTCAGTAGGACATTTCTGATCGATATCGCCATCGTCGCTCTTGAACAAGTGCGTAGGCAGTCCTTCGACTTTACCACCGCCCTCGGCGCCGCGAATAGCCGTGCACCATCCGTTCTCTGAAAATGATTGGGTCAGGGTTGTACCCATAACATAGGCTGCATTCATCCAGCCATAATCATTGTGATTGACCGCGGTGGACATGCCGGACTCATCCAGCGGAAACTCTTCAAAGCCGAATGCGTCTATCGGCTTGGTCGCCTTACCATAGGGCAAGCGCGCCAGGGACCGCGGCATCACCAGACTGACGAAGCGGGAATCCTCTGATTCGCGAAAGCTGCGCCATTTGATATACTCGCCGGATTCAAAAATCTTACCGAGATCTCTTGGCTTGGACAGCTCGGTATAGTCATCAAAGCCAAACATTTGCGATCCGGCTGCGGTAATGAACGGACAAAAGGACGCTGCAGCGACATTGGACATCTTGCTGAGAAGTTCAATATCGTCGGGGTGATTAGTGAACTCGTAGTCGCCAATCATGGCGCCGTAGGGCTCACCGCCGGCGGTGCCGAATTCTGATTCATACATCTTTTTAAAAATTTGGCTTTGGTCGAATTCCACCGCCTTGTCCAGGTCCTTGAATAATTCCCGTTTGCCGATATTGAGCATTCGAATCTTCATCCCCGAGCCGGTTTCACTATTCATGACCAAGTGGTGCATGCCGCGCCAGGAACCTTCAAGTTGCTGAAACTTTTCATCGTGCATGATCGCCGCAAGTTGCTTCGACATTGCCTGGTCGATTGCGGCGATCGCTTTGTTGATGGTGTGGGTTAGATTCCTGTCCCATGTCAGGGTGCCGGACAGGACTTGCTCGGTCAGGTTGGCAAGCAGATCCCTGGTTTCGTCGGGCTCAGTTTGCTTGGTCGCGCTAATGGCCTGGTCGAGCAGACTGAAGGCCTGCTCCTGGGCTTCGGGGGCTGCGTCATTACTTTCCTGTTGTTTACTCATGACTCATCGTCTCCTGATGTCTTATTGAGGCCTAGCTCTGCTGTAAGAGAAGTCACTTTATCGGTATTTTGCAGGATTTCTTCCAGTACGCCTTCCAGCTCATCGGAGCGATCCGCTTTGCTCATAAGGTCTCGCAGCTTGTTGCGTGCTGCCAGCAGTTGCTTGAGGGGTTCAACCTGGTTGACCAGGTTTTCTGGTTCAAAATCTGCTATCGAATTGAACTCCAGTTCGGTGCTTATTTGGCTGTCGTCACCGGCTAGCGTGTTGTCAACCTTCATGCTCAATGTCGGGTTGACCTTACTCATAACCTGGTTGAAATTGTCCCGGTCAATGCTGACGAACTTGCGTTCTTTCAGTGATTTTCGGGCCTCAGTATTATCGCCAGAGTAATCACCCATGGTGCCGACGACAAACGGCAGCTCTTTGGTTTGTTCGGCGCCATTGGTTTCCACATCGTAAGTAATGTGGACCCGGGGCTTTCTGACGCGCTTTAGTTTATCGTGGACGCTATCTGACATGACATGGTTCTCCTGTTTTAATGCTTGATTAATCCAGTGGCAACAGCCGTATTGCGACAGCAGCGCTTACCACCCGGAATCTCTATTTTCCTCAGGGCTGGAAAAATTTGTCTGGGCAGGCAGTTCGCTGGTGGTGGGAATATCCGCCAGCGCTGCCTCGGCGTTAATTGACTCGATATTGGCTGGCTCACTGGCGCGCCCAATTTCAACACCGGTTAGCAGCGTGTACACCGCCCGGGAATTTGCGTCAGGCATGAGTTCCTGCATCAACAGCCCGACCGGCATATTGCCCCACCTGATTATGCGATCAATGCCGTCAGCCATGGGTGTATGGGGCTCGGTGTGCCGAAAATAGTGTGCGACTTCGCTCAATTGTTTTAGCGCGGCGGCGCGACTGGCCAATGGCCCGGTGCTGCCTGCTGGTGGGGGTTTGCCGGCTCCGGAGCTGGCTGCGGTTGTTACGGGAACTGCTGCGCTCGCGACCACAAGCTTGTCTTTCGCCAAAAAGCGAATCGCCCGCAGTACCTCTTCAAGAATATTATTGATATTGCTGCACGGGGGAGCATCTGCACCGCAGTGATCATTCAGGGCATCATTCAACTGCTTATATTGGGCAATCGATGTTTCCAGTGCCTCAGCAAGATCGATATAAAATTGATCCGGGCTCGCTGCCACTGCCTGGTGTATGGAGTCGATAGAATAGCCGAGTTGGCGGTAACGATCTGAACGCTTTTGCTCGTCCGCGATATTGGACGCTTCCTGGGCTTGATGAAAGTGCCAATAGGAAAATGCGTCGATCTCACCGCTGCCGGTACCCGGAGCCGTGATTTCAAGTTTTCTGATGGGAGCGATTAGAGTGCCTTCTGCGCCCTCACCATTGATGCCGGTTAGTGGTGCGACTTTAGTTTCCAGCCCGTCCTCGTCGGGCGCCGGGAACAGGTTTTCCCAAAATGTTTCGACCAGGCTGTTGAGCAGGCTGATGCCGGTGCAAAGGCCGGCGAAGCCTTCCACTCTGACCAGGGCTTCGAGATACCAGACCGCGACCTCGAGGTCTTTGGCCTGGCTGGTCAGTACACTCGGTGCCAGTTGTAGCAGTTTCTCCCAACTGCGGTCGAGGCCGCCGGCGTTTTCCGGGTCGAGCATGGCTGCGCGCTCTGCGGCGCGGGCGCTATTGCGAGCTTCCTTGGCCTCAACATATTCGGGTGTTCGCTGTTCGCGCAAATCGATGCCAGTGGGATTGTCACCGGCAATGGGTTCCAACAGTGGCTTCAGTTCTGCAGCGTAATCCATGGGTTCTGTAATCCGACAAATTTATTGTTTTTGTGTCCGTAACTTACTTAGCTAACGATATGGATAGTAATAAGCTTTGAACTCGTCGAACTCCAAAGATTACACAAGCTGTTGATCCAGGTCAAAGCATCTTTTGGTGATAGTTGCTTGTTATTTTTCTGTTCCTTTGTACTCGGCAGGGTGAAAGGCCATTTTTGGTTCTAAAAAGCCCCCGTTTTAATAAGTTTTTACTCTAAAAAGTTTTTACAACAAGTTTTTACAACAAGGCTTTACAACAAGGGAATGTCAGTCCAGCAGCCATCCATCATCGAGGTGTACTGGTCTTTGTCCGGCAAGTTCAGAGCAACCCGGGTCGAGGCCGGTACTTTCGGTGAGCCACTGCTGCGCCAGATGCTGAAGGTTTCATGTTTGCCAGCTAGCAATTCGCCCAGCAGTGCGGCCGCCGAGGGCAGGTAATTATCGCCCGGGACATTGTAGAGCCAGTCGCCGGAGTCGGACTGTTCGATTGATTTTGGGCGCGGCAAGAGAACCAGACTTTCGAGCTTCTCATCGACGAACTCGGCGGTGAGCCGATCTTCCAGTGCGCTCAGCATCAGGTTTTCCATCGCCTTGAACCACTCGGCATGGCCGTAGAATGCAGGCAGCACCAAAGATCCTATCGGCAATGGATGGGCCAGTGTGAACGGGAAGTATCGTCCGACGCTGTCGACACTCGGCACTAAAATACCAAGCCATGCCTGTTCGTTGATCAGCTGCGGCGAGAGCAAAAAATGCCAGATGGGACTGGTCAGGTAGGTGTCCAGCCATTTGTCCTGAAATGCTTGTTTGCTGGCACAGATCGACTGTTGCAGCCATTCATCCCAGGGTTCGATAAAATCCAGCGGCAAATTCCGCTGTATAAAATCACCATGTGCAGGAAGCTTGCCGTAAAAGCCGGCAGCCAGCTTGTCCCCGGTTCCTGCGTCTTTG
>CBDUUA010000017.1:0-12691 GCA_965370135.1 uncultured Cellvibrionales bacterium | reverse complement strand
CTTTCCTTAACGCCGCCAAAGGGTGCCACGGGCACTCCGTAGCCCAGTGCCATATCATTCACACTGACACCACCGGATTCGATTTTTTCCGCCAGTTCTATCGCGTGCCGGGTATTCTTGCTCCAGACATTGCCATTGAGGCCATAGCAGGAATCATTGGCCAGTCGCAGGGCTTCGTCTTCATTGTTCACGCGCTGGATGCAGAGGATCGGGCCGAAGGTCTCGTTGGTCATGATCTTCATATCGTGATTGACATCGGTCAGTACGGTGGGCAGGTAATACAAGCCGGCAAGATCCGGGTTGCGTTGGCCGCCAACGTGGACGGTAGCGCCCCTGCTGACCGCATCGAGCACATGATCTTCAATAATTTGCATCTGGCGATCCCAGAACACGGCGCCGACGTCCTCTTCGTATCCGAGATCACTGCCCTGCCGCAGGGCTTTGACCCGGGCAACGACTTTGGCCACAAACTCCTCGTAGACACTGGCGACCACGTAAATCCGCTCGGTACCGCAGCAGTAATGGCCGGTATTCATGCACGAGCCAATGACTGCCCCCGTCGCGGCGCGATCGATATCGGCATCGGCACAGACAATCATGGCGTCCTTGCCGCCCAGTTCGAGAGTGCAGGGAATCAGTTGTCGAGCGCAAGCCTCGGCGACCTTCCTGCCGGTGTTGACACTGCCGGTAAAGGCGATTTTATCAACCCCGGCATCGCAAAGCAGGGCGCCGGTTTCTCCGTCGCCGAGCAATACCTGTAATACCCCCGCGGGAAGCCCCGCTTCGGTAAAAATTTCCTCGACCAATTTGGTCGAGTAGGGTGTGACTTCAGAGGCCTTGATCAGCACGGTGTTGCCTGCCATCAGTGCTTGGGTCGCCGGATTCATGGCTAACACCACGGGGCCGTTCCAGGGCACGATGATGCCCGCCACGCCCAGAGGCTTGTAATTTATCTTCACTTTTTTGGTGATGCCAAGTACGCCGTGCACACGCTTTTTCTGCGGTTTGAGAAACTTTTTTGCGTTTTTCGCGTAGTAGCACAGGGAATCACAGCAGGACCAGACCTCCATGCTGAAGGCGTCGGCCCTGGCCTTGCCGGTCTCTGTGACAACACGCTCGACGATATCGTCGGCGCGATCCATCATGATTTGTAGCGCCCGGTTCATATAGACCGCCCGCTGTTTGAAGCTTAGCGCTGCCCAGGCGGGTTGTGCCTGGCGAGCCCTTGCCAGCGCCGCTGCGACATCTTCCCGGTTGGCGCAGATGAGTGTGGCTGTCGGCTCCAGGTTGATCGGGCTGCGCAGTTGCAATACGCGCCTGCCGTTTACGGGCTCCAAGGGTTCATAGCTGGACATGGTTTTGCTCCTGCGGATTCTAGGATCATGACGCTTGGGCGTAGGGGGCGATCCCCTGGGCTTGTCGCTGTCAATGGGCCGAGCCGGCATATTGACAGCGCTGTGGGTCACTGTGTTTGTTAGTCGTTGTTGGTCGTTAGTAGTCGATGTTAGTGCTAGATGTTAGTGCTCGATGTTATTTGATATTACAAGCAGCCCTGGCTGTTTTAAGTTGTTTGTTGTGGCAGCTCGCACGGGACTCCTCACCGATACACCAGCTTCTGCGGTTGTCCCAGGCGGTGATGGCTTGTGCTTTGCCGTTCGAGCACTTGACCACATACCGGGCATATTTTTTGCCTTCTTCGGTATTGGCATAACTGTCGAAAGCAATGCCAGTGGGCTTGACCGCAAATGCTATTGAGGGCATCGACAGTAGCAGGGTGATAGTGGGGATGACAACTTTTTTCATTTCGGGAATGGTTAATTATTGGTCATTTGCTGACAGGGTGACACCGGATTTCGGGTTGTTACCAGCGCGGGATGCCGTCGCGCCGGCAGCCTTCTATGGGCTTCCGGAGGCACTATTTTTTCGGCCGCGAGGGCGGGAAGTTTTCAAACATTTTGACGAAGGATTTTCTCAAGTCCTGTTCTTTCTGCTGCGGCGTTGAGCTTTTTTCTACTCGACTATCTGCGGTGGAGCGCCAGACCAGCTTATTGCTGGCGACATCGACGATATCAATAATGACCATGCCCTGGGTATAGTAGCTGATCGAGGTCTGGGTCGTGCCGCCCCCCCAGCCGCCCCAGCCCCCATAGCCGTAATATCCCCAGCCGGGGCCATAACCACCATAGGTATTATAGCTGTTGATCGAAACCCGATCCTCGGTGACCACCGAGTAATTGACATAAAAATCGGGGGTGTCGCTTTTCACCAGGCCCTTGTCGGCGATGGTCTGCTCGATCAGGCGTTTGACCCGGGTAGTGAAAATATCGCCCCCCATCAGATCCAATGAGGCGGTTTTGTCGATGCCGTCCGGATGCCATTGGTAGCTGCGATAGCCATCAAAGTCCTGCTCAAGGGCATAGTCGGTGGTGATAGTAATGGTGCTGCAAGCGAGTAAAGAAACCATTATCGAGAGCAGTGCGAGCTGTCGGAGGTACTTCATAAGCAATATTCCCTGGTTTCACACACCTCGGTACTCATTTCTTTTGCGGAGGAAAGTTTGCCAGTATTTTGGCAATCAGCTCTTGCGTGCCTTTTTTCCGCTGCTCCGGTTTTTCATTCTTCGGAATGCGCCCCTCAGCAGTGCCGCGCCAAACCAGAATTTCATTTTCCGGCAGGATAATGTCGATAATCAGTTGGCCCTGCTTGTAGTTGATCACCTGGGTTTGCGAGGTGCCCATGCCCATACCCATGCCGCCGTAGCCGTAGCCACCATAGTAGCCGAAGCCAGGCGCCATGCCGCCATAGGTGTTGTAGGTGCGAATATCCTGGCGATCCTCAGTCAGCACATCGTAGTTAACCTTGAAGTCAACGGCGCCATCGCTCTTGAGTACAAATCCCTTGGCCTGCAGTTGCTGGTCGATATTGTAGCGCACGCGCTGGTCAAAAATATCGCCGCCGAGAAAGTCGAGGGACTTGGGATCCCTGAGCGTTGCACTGTACCAGCTATAGCTGTTGAAGGATTCGAAGTCGGTATCGGGCGTGTAGTCGGAGTCGACGGTAAAGTTGGAGCATGCTACGAGTAAAAGCATGCTGGCAAAACTAATTAATACGGGGGTAAACTTCATTCCAGTCTCCAGACTAATGTGATCGTTACCATAGGACAATCCATAGGACAATCCATAGGACAATCCATAGGGCAATCTATTGGACAATGATAACCGCTCAGAAGTTTCAGCGGTAATAGTTTCCCTGAATTCAGCATTTTGCGGCGATGGTGACGGTTTTCACCGCGCCTGGTTTTCAGGTTAAATGGATGACGCCATCTCAATGATCGGTTAAGGTTCGATGCCATTAGCGTGGATTCAAGGCCAGTGTAGTAAAAATGGATACTTTTCGCGAAATTCGCCCCTATAACGATGCAGAAGTCGGACCGGTTCTGGAGCGACTGCTGGCTAATCCGGAATTTCTGGGCGTTGTTTGTCGCCTCAAATTCCCCCGGTTGGCGGGTCCTATGGATTGGTTACTGCAGCCGCTCGTCGCCTGGGTGTTGCGCAGGCAGCTAGCGGACGTCGTTGACGTCAAATCGATGCAGTCTGTTCTGAAGCGGTACATGGACAAAATGATCGAGCGGACGACCTCGGGATTTACCGTTTCCGGTCTCGATGAGCTGTCGGCCGATCGGCCCTATCTGTTTATGAGCAATCATCGGGATATCGCGCTGGATGCTGCCTTTATCAACTACTCGCTCTATCGCAACGACTACGATACCGTGCGCATTGCTATCGGCGACAACCTGCTGACCAAGGATTATGCCTCTGACTTGATGCGCTTGAACAAGAGTTTTATCGTCAAGCGCTCGGCCCGTGGGGCGCGGCAAATACTGGCTGCCTACAAACTATTGTCGGCCTATGTAAGGCAGTCTGTTATCGAGGAAGGGAAGCCGGTATGGATTGCCCAGCGGGAGGGCAGGGCCAAGGATGGCTTCGATAAGACCGAACCAGCCATTATCAAAATGCTGGCCATGAGCCAGCATAAAGGTGAGGAAAGCTTTGCGGATTTTATCCGCACCATGTGCTTTGTGCCGGTGTCCATCTCCTATCAATACGACCCCCTGGATGAGATCAAGGCCAATGAGCTGTGGTTGACGGATCGGCAGGGTGTCTATGAAAAGGCTGAGCAGGAAGACATATTGAGTATCGCCCGTGGTATCGCCGGCGAGAAAGGCTCGGTGCACGTCGCCTATGGCAGCCCCATAGAGGATGAGTGCCAGGATGCCAGTGAGGTGGCGGCACTGATAGATCGCCAGGTCATTGGCAACTACGTGCTGCATCCCAGCAATTATTTCGCCTATCACGAATTGTACGGCGAGTTCCCGCCGGGTCTTTGGGGCGGCCAGCAACTGCCTTTTGTTGCCGGCGAGCATCAGCGTAGCGGCACTGAATTTGCGCAGCGTCTCGATCAAATGCCGTCTCAGCTACGACCTTATGTTTTGAAAATGTATGCAAATTGCATTCTGCGGAAGCAGGAATTCGGGTTTATGTGAAGCCGACCTGAATCCGGTACCCGCCTTATGGTTTGGATGCGACAGCGTAGTTCTCCCCGGAAATCACAGTTTGAGCAAGCAGGTACTGATGGAAGATGATGATGATTGGCAAGAGTCAGTATTGCGCGGTGATGATGACGGCGCTGCCTCAGATCCCGTGCAGGCTGTCTGTTTTTTTGATAGTACCCAGGAGTTGCGTGGATCTATTGACGAGTGCTGGCAGGAGCTACGGGCCAGCTTTGGCGATGCGGATGCTGCGCCGACACTGCGGCAATTGGGCCTGTGCCGGCAACACCTGGGGATCCGGATTGACATCGATACTGGCCTGGAAATTGCGGCCTGTTTTTACCCGGTCATAGACGGTGAGCCCCGGGATGATCTCATCGAAGGTGGATCAGTGGTTTTAGTGCAGTTACGCGATGATGGCCGGGGCAGTGTCGACCCGGGGCAGCTCGGGGCTTTGCTTGAATGGTTGCTTGAGGACATTGTGCCCGATGCCGGCCACTGCGATTGGCAAGCTATCGATGAGCGCTTTGCCGGGGGTGAACGGCCGCTGGTGCTGTGTGATACCAGTGGCCAGTTGCTCGAAATGCCGCCTCATCTTTCGGGTGACGATCAGTGTTAGCCGACGCCGAGAAATCCGGCATCCAGAAAAGTTATCGGGATTGGCTGGCGGCAAAGGCCTTGAATCCGCGCCATGGGCAGCGCCACATGATCGCTGAAGTCGCCAGGGTGTTGGCCAATGCCCGCTTTGGCAACGAGGACCTGGAAAAGCGCATAGCGGCTATTGAGGCGGGCACCGGTACCGGCAAGACCGTGGCCTATTTGCTGCCGTCGCTGGTATTGGCGCGGGCACTCGATCGCCATCTGGTTATCGCCACCGCTACCGTGGCGCTACAGGAGCAATTAATCAACAAAGATCTGCCGGACCTGTTGGCCCATGCCGGCTTGGATTTTGAGTTTGCGCTGGTCAAGGGCCGGGGTCGCTATGTGTGTCATGCCAAGCTGGTGGCACTGGCAGACGACTTTGCCCAGCCTTCGCTCAGTTTGGGAATGTACCCGGACGAGCAAGCGCCGCTGTTGAGTGGCGATGCTCGCGGCCTCTACGGCGAGATGATGAACGCCCTCGAGGATGGTAGTTGGGATGGTGACCGCGATAACTGGGAGTGCATCATTGAGCCCCGCCTGTGGTCGCCGCTGACCTCGGATCATATGCAATGTACCGGGCGCAAATGCGCCTACGTCAAGGAGTGCGCGTATTTCACCGCCCGGGATCGCCTGGAGGGTGTGGATTGTGTAGTGGCGAACCATGACCTGGTGCTATCGGATATCGGTCTCGGCGGCGGCGTTATTCTGCCGCCGCCGGAGGAAACCCTGTATATCTTCGATGAGGCACACCAACTGGCCGATAAGGCCCAGCAGCATTTCGGTCATCGCCTGCGCCTTGGCGCCACCGCGCGCTGGCTTGAGCAGATTGAAAAAGGTTTGCCCGCGCTGTCCCGAACCGTATCCGGTGACAGCCTGTGTGTGAGCACCCTGGAGCGTTTTACGCCCTTGCTGGCGCAGCTGCAGCAGCATCTGCGCGACAGCCAGGACATGTGTCGCGGCATTGTTGAGCAGGCGAAGCCCGGTGACGGCGATGCGCTGGTGCGCTTTCCGATTGGTGAATTGCCGACGCACTTGTCGGAGCAGGCGCAGGCACTCGGCTTTTGCAGCACCCGCTTGAACCAGTTGCTGGGTACACTGGCGGGGCGGCTGGACGATGCCATCAAGGGGGAGATTACGGCGATACCCGCTGCTGATGCGGAGCAATGGTACGCGGCGCTGGGGCAGATGCAAGGCCGAATGCGGGTTATCAGCGGCCTTGCAGATGCCTACAGCCCGGCGGCAGCCGATCCTGAATTGCCCTATGCGCGCTGGGTCTGCGGTCGGGAATACGCAGCCGTCTATGACATCGAGATGGCTGCTCTGCCGGTAGTTCCACGACGTCTGTTGCAGGATATGCTGTGGAGTCGATGTGCGGCGGCGATACTGACCTCGGCCAGTATCACTGCGCTCGGGCGTTTTGATCGCCTGATCGAGGAAACCGGAATCCCCGCCGGCAGCCGCTGCCTGCAGCTACCCAGCCCATTCAATTACTATGAAGCGGCGCAGTTGTGTGTGCCGCCCCGGGCCCTCGATCCCGCTGATAAGGAGCGCTATACGGCGATGCTGATTGAGTTGATGCCGGAGCTGGTTGCGAAAGGCGAGGGCACTCTGGTGCTGTTTACTGCGCGGCGGCAAATGCAGGCGGTGTACGAGGGTATTGACGAATCCTTGCGGCGGCAGGTTTTGAATCAGGATGAACTTGGCAAGCAGGAAATTATTCGCCGCCACCGCGGGGCCATTGATCGGGGTGAAAGCAGCATGATCTTCGGTCTGGCGAGTTTTGCCGAGGGCATTGATTTACCCGGTGATTACTGTACCCATGTGGTGATAACCCGCTTGCCCTTCGCGGTTCCCGATGACCCGGTCGAGGCTACTCTGGCGGAATGGGTGCGCTCCAGGGGTGGGCAGCCGTTTCGCGATATTGCACTGCCCGATGCGGCGCGTCGGTTGATGCAGGCGACTGGCAGGCTATTGCGTACCGAGCATGATCGCGGCAAGGTCACAGTACTGGATCGGCGTTTGGTGAGCCGCCAGTACGGCAAGGCACTGCTGCAATCCCTGCCGAATTATCGCCTGGTAACGGAGTAGTTTTCAGTCGGCTTTTGCCGCCAGTACCATTCTTACCAGATGTGCCAGCGAGTGGGTGTTCATTTTTTCCATCACCCGGGAGCGGTGGATTTCGACGGTGCGCTGGCTGATGCCCAGGTCAATGGCGATAACCTTGTTGGCATTGCCGTCAATCATCATGGCCATCACCTCGCTCTCCCTGGGAGTCAGGGTTTCGATGCGCACGATGATGTGTTTCTTCTCTTTGAGATCCGCGCGCTGCTGCTGGTCGAGGCCCAGCGCCTGGTTAATTTTGTCGAGTAAATCCTGCTCGCGGTAGGGCTTCTGGATGAAATCTACAGCACCATGCTGCATGGCCTCCACTGCCATGGGTACGTCGCCATGCCCGGTGACGAAGATAATGGGCAGTATTGAGTTCAGTTCGTTGAGCTTTCTCTGCAATTCCATGCCGTTCATACCGGGCATGCGAATATCCAGTACCATACATCCTGCCATGTCATCGTCGTAGGCATCGAGAAAGTCGGTGGCGGAGGCGAATCCCGCGGACACCTGGTCAACAGATTCCAGTAGCAAGCCGAGGGATTCGCGCACGGCTTCGTCGTCATCAACTATGTAAACAGTGGGGGCTGGGTCGGCCATAGCAAGTCTCGGGCTGTGGTTGGATGGCTGTGGTTGGGTGATAGGCGGCATACTATACCGTAATTTTGGCCAATGTCATCAGCATTGCTCTGGGCATGTGTTAGGGGGTGGTGCCCGGCGCAGAAAGCCCCGGGGGTGTTGTCCACAGGCATGAGCCGCCATGGTAGTATTGCAGCCTGTTGCTACAGGGGGGATGCTCAGGGCGTCACTATGGCAGTCAAGTCAGGTTATATGCGCTTTCGGCACCAGATTTTGTTGCTGCTGTTATCCATTATTTTAATTATGATGGTGGTGGCAGTACTGGTTGCTGTTCCCGCTGCATTTACCGCCCAGCAGCGTATTACCTTCGACCGACTCAATTCCGTTAGTAATCTCAAGACTCTGTGGGTGATGCGAGAGTTCAACGAACTCAAGCGCGGTCTGGTGGCGCTGTCCGATAATGTCTCGGTGGTCGACGAGGTGCGTTTTATCAATAAATTATTGCCCCGCCCCGGTGGTGACCAGCACTTGATAGCGCGGCTGCAACAATTTGACCAGCGGGCTGATTTGCTGGCGGGTGATCGCTTGAGCCTCTATTGGCAATCCTATCGCCGCCTCTATGCCAATTTTCGCTATATAGAAAACACCTTTCCCGGTAGTGAGGTGCTACTGGTGCGTCCCGGCGACGCTTTGGTGATCTTCAATCTACTCGGGGGCGAGCGCTTTATGGGTCGCTTGAGCAGTGCCAGCTACAGCCGCCAGCCTATCTATAAATGCTACCAGCGGGCTCTGGAAACTCCGGAAGACGTGGTGTTCGAGGACTACGATGCGGGCAGCTCCGCTAGCGTTCAACGAGCCTGCGCTGCCAAGGCGTTGATGGTCGATGAAGATGTCATCGCAATACTGATACAGGAATTTTCTGGCGATCTGATCAATAACATCATGTCGCTGCGCCCGGGCCTGGGGGAGACCGGCGAGACCTATCTGGTGGGCCCCGACAAACTGATGCGCACCGAGTCACGCTTTGGTGGCGCGGCCAGTATTATGGCGCAATTTGTTGATAGCCGGGCGGTGCGAGAGGGCTTGTCGGGTTTTGCCGGTAGCAGTATCACCACCAATTACCGGGGCGCCCAGGTGTTTTCCGTCTGGCAGCCGATTGCACTGGATGCGATTCGCTGGTCGCTGATTGCGGAAATAGAAGAGGACGAGTCATACCGGGGCATGAGAACCACGATATCGCAATTGCTGCTGGTATGGTGGGTGGGCTTCCTGGTGCTGGTTCTTATCGCCTATGCCTTTGCTCGCCGTACCGAGAAACCGCTGTTGGCGCTGGTGCGCAATGCCCGGCGGCTGGCCGAAGGTAACTTTTCCGGCAGTATCCGCGAGGGCGCCGGCTCCCGGGAAATTCGGGATCTGGTGCGCTCTTTTAACAACATGGGCGCGCAGATACGGGAGCGCACCGGCGCGCTGGAGTCTGCGAGAAATCGGGCGGAGCAGGCCTCATGGCAGGCGGACCAGGCCAGCCGCGCCAAGAGTGACTTCCTCTCCAAGATGAGTCACGAGTTGCGCACGCCGCTGAACGGCGTACTGGGCTACGCCCAGATACTGAAGCGGGATCGCAATATCAGTGAAAACCAGCGCGACACCCTGGATGCGATAGAAAACTGTGGTCAGCACCTGCTGGAGTTGATTAACGATGTACTCGATATCGCTCGTATCGAGAGCGGTAAGCTGGATTTGAATATTCGCCCCGCCAATATGCACCAACTGGTGCAGCGTGTGGTCGATGTCGTGAAGCCCAGGGCGCTGGAGAAAGGGCTGGAGTTTGAAGTCGACACCAGCAGCCTGCCCTACGCCATTTATACCGATGCCATGCGCTTGCGACAAATCCTTATCAATCTGTTGGGCAACGCCATCAAGTTCACGGATGAAGGTTATGTGCGCTTGCGAGTGGCAAACGACGAGCGTGCGAGCGTCCTCACTATTTATGTTGAGGATAGCGGTGCTGGTATTCCCGAGCATAGATTGGATGAAATATTTGGCCCCTTTGCCCAGACCATATCGGGTAAGCGTGCGGGAGGAGCGGGTCTGGGTCTGGCCATTTCCAGGCAGCTGAGTGTTGCGCTGGGTGGCGAGCTCAAAGCTGCCAGCAAGCCCGGAAAGGGCAGTATTTTCTCTATCAACCTGCCCTATAAGCTAGCGGATGACCAGATGTCTACCGAGACCGTGCCGGTGGTCGATGTCCCGAGCCTGCCCGGAGATGTCAGTTTCCAGGTTTTGGTGGCGGATGACAATGCGACTAACAGGGATATCATGGTGCAACTGTTGAGGGATGCGGGCTTTGAGACCTTTCAGGCCGATGATGGTGAGGAGGTACTGGAAATCGTTCATACGCAACCACTGGATCTGATCTTGATGGATATTCGTATGCCGGTGATTGACGGCCTGACGGCAACTCGCAAAATCCGTGAGAGCGGTAAGTACCCGAACATGAAGATCATTGCCGTGTCGGCCACGGTGCTGCCCGAGATGCAGGATGAGATCATTCGCTGTGGTTGCGATGCTTTTCTTGGCAAGCCGGTGGATGCCCGTATACTGTTTGCCGAGATTGAAACGCAACTCGGCGTGAAAATGACCGCGGTTACCGCCAGTGGTTCTGGCGATGCCGGGGGCACTGCGCCGGAGTCTGGTCTCGATGCTTCGGTGGCTGATCGGCAGCAGATGATCGAGCTGCTGGAGCAAGTGGCCAGCGCTGCCAACTTTGGCGATATTGCCGCCGTGAGGGAGCGACTAAGCAGCTTGCAGGAAATCCTGGGGCCGGAGTCCCTGGTGCTGCGGCAGTTGCAAAGTATGAGCGAGCGCTTTGAAATGGAGCCAATTGCTCGACTGGTGCGGCAATCGATAGAGTCGATAGAGTCGAAAGAATCGAAAGAAAAAATACAAGAGAGCAAGATTTGAATCAGCCACAAGACATCGTGTTATTGGTAGACGACAATCCCACCAATCTCGAGGTTCTCTATCAGACCCTGGATGGCCACGGCTATCGACTGCTGGCGGCCAGGGGCGGAGAGGCCGCCCTGGGTATCATCAATGAGACCAGCCCGATCTTGATTCTGCTGGATATTATGATGCCGGGTATGGATGGCTTCCAGGTGTGTGAGCGCTTGAAAGCCGACCCCGAAACCGCGGATATCGCGGTTATTTTTTTATCAGCGCTCGGGGATACCGAGACCAAGGTCAAGGGTCTTGAGCTGGGGGCGGTAGATTACATTTCCAAGCCGTTTCAGGCGGCGGAGATTGTTGCCCGGGTCGCCACCCATGTAAAAATCCAGCGTCTCGAGCGGCAGTTATCCGACCGCAATATTGAACTGGAGCAGGAAATCACCCGAATTCTCGCCACCATGCGGGAGGGTGTTTTCGGCCTCGATCTGGCCGGCAGAATAACCTACGCCAACCGCGCAGCGGCTGAATTGACCGGCTGGTCGGAGCAGGAGCTGGTTGGCCAGGCTACATTTGAAACCCAGTTACATACCGACGTGGACGGCCATTCCAGGCCAATGGCCAGCTCGCCCTATCAAGCGGTATTTCGCGAGGGCCGGCGGGTCGAGTTGGAGTGCGAAAGAATTTGGCGCAAGGACCAGTCCAGCTTTCGGGCGACGCTCAATTGTACGCCGGTGCTGGAGCAGGGTGAGGTCAGCGGCGCTGTGCTGGTGTTTCGCGATATCACCCAGCGTCTGGAGGCAGAGCTGGAATTACAGAATACGCGCATGGAGTTGCAAAAACAGCGCCAGCGCCTGGCGCATATTGAACGCCTTAGTACCATGGGCGAAATGGCAGCCGGTTTTGCCCACGAGGTCAATCAGCCGCTAACGGCGATCGCAAACTACGCCAGTGTCAGTCGGCGCCTGGCCGAAAAAGATGAGATCGATCGTGAGAAGCTGGGCTCGGCCCTGGAGAAAATGCAAAACCAGGCGCTTCGCGCCAGTGAAGTCATTCAGCGTTTGCGAAACTTCGTCAGGAAGCCCAAGACTGGCCGGGTCGAGCGCGACCCCAACGATGTGGTTAAAGAAGTGATCAAGCTGGCAGAGGTGGACAGCCGCCACAACAGCGTGCCGATTCATTTTGTCCCGGGGGTGGAGTCCGTGCGAATCTGTATTGACGATGTACAGATTCAGCAGGTGTTATTGAACCTGATACGCAATGCGATGGAGTCAATGGCGCACACGCCGTTTCGCGAAGAGGGCATCCAGGTGCAGATCTGTCTGCTGGAATCCGGAGGGATTCGTTTTAGCGTGGTTGATCGCGGTGAGGGCCTTGCCGACGACGCCGAAGATCGCTTGTTCCACCCTTTTTATACCACCAAGGATGATGGCATGGGTATCGGTCTTTCGGTGTGTGCATCCATTATGCAGGATCACGGCGGGGAGATTGGTTTTATAAGAAACAAAGAGGGCGGCACGACCTTTTTTATCGATCTTGCCGCCACAGATTTGCAGTCAGTTAGACCTGCTTGAGGGAGCGCTAGCTTGCTACTGGGTGCTCTTGACACTGTTCACGCTGGATCTTCTGGTAGATCTCTTCCCGGTGCACGCTGATATCCCGTGGTGCTTCAATGCCCAGCCTGACCTGGCCACCGCTGATCCCAAGAACTGTGAGTTTGATGTTGTCGGCAATAACGAGTGTCTCGCCCATGCGTCTTGATAACACTAACATACTGATACGCTCCTTTATCTTCCTCGATAATGTTGGCGCTATTGTAGAAAATAAATCTTCCCTACAGGTATTCGGTAATGTCCTTAGGGCATACTACTTATC
>CBDUUA010000016.1:0-12982 GCA_965370135.1 uncultured Cellvibrionales bacterium | reverse complement strand
GTGGACAATGTCGCTAAAGCCGAGCGCATCAATGTGCCGGTCATGCATTTCAGCTCCTGGTATGACACCTGCATGAAAGGGCATATGGCTCTGAATGCGGCGCTGCAGGAAAATGGCGATGAGAGTGTTCGCAGCCAGCACCGGATGATTATCGGCCCGACAGATCATAGTGCGTATTACAACAAGCGCCCCAGTTGTGCGGGTGAGCGGGATTTCGGTGCCGAGGCATTGACCGGCCCGGATATTCTTTCCGGGATGTTGTTTGACTGGTTTGGTCACTGGCTGATGGGTGAAGAGAAAACCATGATGCCCGACAATCAGGTCAGCTATTACCAGATGGGGGACAATGAATGGAAAGAGACGAAATCCTGGCCCCCGGTTCACCGCATGCAGCCCTATTACCTGCATAGTGCCGGCCAGGCCAATAGCCGCATGGGAGACGGCTCACTGAGTACCGAATCTCAGGGCATCGAAGCATCCGATAGTTACGTTTACGACCCCATGGATCCGGTGCCCACTACCGGCGGCCGCAGTATGATCGATGTGCCGACCGGGGTTTTCGATCAAGCGCAGGTCGAAGAGCGCCAGGACATCCTCGTCTATACGACACCGCGTCTGGCAGAGTCAGTGGTGCTTGGTGGGCCGGTCTCTCTCACCCTGTATGCCAGTAGCGATGCGCCGGATACGGATTTTACCGCCAAGCTGGTCGATGTTGAGCCGAACGGTTACTGTGCCAATATTGCCGAGGGTATGATTCGCGCTCGCTATCGCAACGATCGCAGTGTGGAGGAGTTTCTTGAGCCCGGTGAGGTGACAGAGTTTACTATCGACCTCTGGGATATTGCCCATACCTTCAAGCCTGGTCACAAGATCAGGCTTGAGGTGTCTAGCAGCAACTTCCCGCGTTTTGATCGCAACCTGAATTCGCGGGTCACCCCGGCACTGGGCAGCGCCGACGATGTGAGCAAGGCAGTACAGCAGATTTTCCACAGCGAGAAATACCCCTCTCGCCTCAATCTACCGATCGCTGAATCCTAGCGGATCAGCAATCGGAAACGCTGGCTTATAAGCTTATTCGCCGCCAACGGCATCGTGCGCAGCAATATAGCCGAAGGTTGTTGTCGGCCCCAGGGTTGCGCCGGGGCCGGGGTAGGTGCGCCCCATTACCGGTGAAGAGCAGTTGCCCGTTGCATAGAGGCCGGGGATCAGCTCGCCGGAGTCTGTCAGCACGCGGGCGCGCTCATCGACTTTCAAGCCGCCTTTAGTGCCCAGCTCACCGGGATAGACTTCCAGGCCATAGAATGGCCCTTTTTCGATGGGGCCCATGCAGGGGTTGGGTGTTACCGACTTGTCGCCGTAAAAGCGATCAAAGGCATTTTCACCCCGGCCAAATTCGAGGTCGGTTCCCGTTTTTGCGTAGCCGTTCATTTGGCTAACGGTGTCAGACAATCCGGCAGCATCGATGCCCATCAGTGCCGCCAGGCCCGCCAGCGTGTCCGATTTTTTAATAAAGGTTTCCTTGATCTCGCTGGATACCATCCAGTCCGGTTGTTGTGCGCCGGGCAGCAAAGGGCCGCAGGGGTACTTATTGCGAAAAGTGGCGTCAAAGACGAGATAGGCCGGAATACAGGGAGATTCATCGGTGTTGGCTGCATACATCGCTTTGACAATATCGTTATAAGCGGCTGTCTCTTTGACGAAACGCTTGCCTTGCTTGTTAACCATTACGCCCCCGGGCAGGGATTTTTCGATGACCAGCATGCGCGCGCGCTCCTCTCCGGGAACAACAACGGTTGGCCCCCACCAGCCCTCATCCATCAGTTCAACGCCGGCGCCGACTTCCTGGCCCATACTAATGGCATCTCCCGTGGAGTAGGGGTTGCCGCAGCTCCACTCGGTGCGCGAAGGTTGGGGCAGATATTTCTTGCGCATTTCTGCGTTGTTGTCAAATCCACCTGCAGCAAAAAGCACGCCTTTCTCTGCACGGATGAAAAACGGTTTGCCGTCTTTTTCGGCTTCCAGGCCGACGACGCGTCCATCTTCTACCATAAGTCGTTTCGCTGGCGTGTTTAACCACAGGGGAATATTGCGATCCCTGACTGACAAGCGCAAGCCGCAGACCAGTGCATTGCCCATGGCGCAGCGACGATCGCGTTTGGATTTAAACCGCCAGGGGATATCCGAAAGGTATTTAAAAACGAGTTTGGCGAATGTTTGCACCCAGCCGGGGGAGCGTGTGAGCAAGGCCTGGGCCTCGGAAATAATCATGGATATTCGTCCCATGATCACCTCTTGGGGAGGCGTGGCGCGCATCTCCAGAAATTCATCTTCACTCAACTGCCTGCCATCGATGGCCGATGCCTCAAGGCAGCGCCCCCCTTCCTTTGAGCCGGGGACATCTTGATAGTAATCGGCATAGTCCGGCACGATATGGAGTTTTACCTGGGTTTTTTCGCACAGATATTGAACGGCTTTCGGTGCGGTTTCCAGGTAGGTTCGCAATCGCTTCTCCGGAACGACATCCCCGACACAGCCCTTTACATAGGCAAAAGCATCTTCGGGGTTATCGCTAAAACCCGCAGCGGCCATCATATGATTGTTGGGAACCCAGAGGCCGCCCCCGGACATCGCCGATGAACCGCCATACTGCGGGCTTTTTTCGATCAATAGCGTAGTTGCGCCGAGATCATGAGCCGTTATTGCCGCCGTCATGCCGCCGGCGCCGGTACCTACGACGAGGAAATCGACACTGCTATGCCACTGGGTTTTACTGTTTTCCACTATTCAATTCTCCGCTGTGTATTTTGTTGGGGCCGGGTATGCTGATGGGATCTCGAGCCTGAAATCAAACTGACCGGCAGTATATGAGTTCAAAAAATAGTAGTCAAGATGCCTGACTAGTGATTGCTTTGGCGATAGACTTCCCCAATGCCGGTGTATATGCTGGTTCTTTAAGAATCCAGCTTGAATGTAGCACGAGGCCGCAAGCGTTTGAATAATCCCTGTACCTGTGGCAGCGATAAGCCCTTTGCTCTTTGTTGCGGGCGCTTTTTGCGCTCGCAACAACAAGCGAAAACTCCTGAACAACTTATGCGTTCTCGCTACAGTGCTTATGCCCTGGGCGGCCATGGCGAGTACTTGCTGCGAACATGGTTTCCGGCGACCGCCAGAGAGGTAAACGCGGAGGCCCTGTCGGAGCGATGCTGTGACTGGGTCAAGCTGGAGATTCTGGCGAAATCGCAAACCGGTGATGCCGGTAGGGTGGAATTTAACGCCTGGTTTACCGGCGACCATGGTGATCTCGAATTGCTGCACGAAAAATCGGTATTTACCCGGGTGGCGGGGCGCTGGTTTTACGTCGGTGGTGAAGTGGACAGAGGTAGATCCGCGAATGACTGAAGACAGCTCACCGCCATTACCACCGTTACTCAAATACCTGGTGGTCATCCGTATCGGGTTTTTAGTGCTGGTATTGGGTGGGGTCTATTACCTGGCTGAAACCGCCGGACTTCTGGATCAGGCAAGTCCCGAGGGTATTCGCGACCTGGTTGCCCAATGGGGTGGCTACGGCGTGGCGGTCTACCTCATCGCCTTTACCCTGGGCCAGTTGGTGTATGTGCCGGGCATGTTTTTTGTGGTGGCCGGTTCGCTGATTTTTGGTGGCGTCAACGGTTTTCTGCTGAGTATGCTGGGCGCCGTCCTCTCCGTGAGCCTGTCCTTTTTTGTGGCTCGCTTTTTGGGCGGCACGCCGCTTGCCAACCCACAGCGGGAATGGCTAAAGCGCGTGCTGCGGCGGCTCGACACCAATCCTGTCAGCAGTATGTTTATACTGCGTCTGCTGGTATCTACCGCGCCGTGGCTGAATTACTTGCTGGGCATGTCCTCGGTGAAGTACCGGGATTACTTGCTGGCTGCAGTGCTGGGTATGATGCTGCCGATTCTGCTTACCGTGGTATTCACGGATTGGTTCTTGCAGTATCTGGCATGATCCATTGTTCCAGCCACTGCTGCTGATCCGGGAAGCGCCAGGGATAGTCATCAAAATTCTCAGGGGCCAACCATAGCGCCTGCTGGATTTCGAATCGCAGCGGCGGGTTGATCTTCCCTGAGCCATCATGCAGCGCGCAATGATACAGGTGGAAGCCGTTATCAAAGACGCGCACTAATTCCCCCGGTCGAATGTCCAGCCCGGTCTCTTCCCAGGTTTCCCGGTGGGCGGTGCAGGCGGGCGATTCGGCGCCATCGCTGCTACCTCCCGGAACGCTGAGTTTGCCGGTATGGTCTATCACCATTAGCAGTCGATGCTGCTTCAGTATCAGGCAGCCGGCGTTGGCAGCCGCGGGGGTACTCGCTTGGTCGGGGCAGGGCGGTTGCTTCGTGCTACAAGCTGCGACACTGCACACTGCGATAAGGACGGACGCCAGGTAATACAACGCTCCCACGCTACATCTCCCCCTCTAGCGGTAGCAGGCCAAAAAACCAGTTTTCCAACCGCAGGTAGAACGACGCAGCGGGCTGGCTTGTCAACAACTGGTCATCGGATTGCCAGTTTATGCGACCCTCCTGGTCGAGGGACAGCTTCCAGGAATTGCCGGGCAGCATGTCAACGGCCAATTGCTCGCGCAATGCCTGGTTTAATCCCGGGCTGTGAATCCACAATCCCACCTCGGTATTGATACGCAGGGAGCGCGGATCGAGGTTGGTGCTGCCGATAAAAACCTGGTCCTCATCGAGCACCAGGGTCTTGGCGTGCAAGCCGAGGATGCGGCGGCCTACTGGTTGCTGCATATAGAGTATGCGGTCTTTGGCGTCAGCACGGGTTTCATGCAACTCGGCGCCTGCCTGTAGCAGGGCTTTGCGATGCTTCTGGTAGGCGCTGTGGGCGGTGGTGTGATTATTGGTGTTGAGCGAGTTGGTCAGCAGACGCACATCCACCCCCCGTTGTTCCATGGCGCGGATGCGTGCTTCCAGCTCGGGGGTGGGGATGTAATAGGCGCTGACAATAATTGCCTGACGCTCGATTTTAGCGAGATTTTCCAGCAGTTGCCCGGCGAGTTGTGATGTCTGTTGCTCCGCTTGGGAAAAGTCATCGGGTGGACTATCGAACAATAACTCGGCGCTGCCTGCATGGGCGTTGCTGGCGAGAGCCATCCACCGGGCAGTCTGTGTGGCGGGTTCTTCCCTTGGAAATGCCAGTGCCGTTGCTGCCAGTTTACTTTGCAACAACTCTATATCAGCGTCGCTTTCCGGTTCCTCGATGATACGACTCACGGGTATTGACCAGTCGCTGTTCCAGTAGCGATCGAATTCTGCACCGATCTTGCCAACGATGGTGCCAGCGGTCAGTACTTCCATGTCACGAAAATTGTGCTGTTGATGATAGCCGAAATACTCGTCGGCAAGATTGCGCCCGCCCACAATAGCCGTGCGTTCATCGACAACCATCACTTTGTTGTGCATGCGATGGTTGAGACGCTGGAAATCATTGAGATTGGCTAACTCTTTGCCGAGCAGGCTCTGTTGTCGGCGGGTCGCCGGGTTGTAGATGCGATAGCTGATGTAGGGGTGGCGGGCCAGCAAATTTATGTCGGGGTCATTGCCGGACAAAAATGAATCATCCAGTAAAATGCGAATGGCAACACCGCGATCCGCCGCCGCCAGCAGCCGCGCCATAATCAGCTGGCCGGTCGAATCGCTCTTCCAAAGGAAGGTTTGCAGATCGATCGATTGGCTGGCGCTGTCGATGGCCCGAATGCGCCATACCAGGGCCTCTTGGCCGGTGTTCAGCAGGTGGAACCAGTCGTCCTGGCGTATGTCCTGAATGCTCCGCCAAAGATCATTGTCTGCCGCTGCTGGTGACGTTGCATCGGGCTCCAGGGACTTTTGCAGCGGGGCGCCACAGCCAATGAGGCAGAGCAGGATTGCCAGGCAAGCGCAAACGGGTTTATTGATCATGCTGATTTAGCGTGACAGCGGTGCTGTCTATCCATTAGTCTGTTAAGTGGGTCATTAAAACACGAAGTGGAGTGAGAGCAAATGATTGGATACGTGACTGTAGGCACTCGGGATATGGAAAAGGCAAAAGCCTTTTATACAGAGCTGTTGGCCGATCTGGGTGCTGCGCTGCTGATGGATATGGGGCGTATTGCTTTTATTGGTACCGACATGGGCGCGCCTATGCTGGCAGTTTGTATTCCCTATGACAAGCAAGATCCGCAGCCGGGTAACGGCACTATGATTGCGATTAATCCGGGATCCAAGGAGGCGGTAGATCGCCTCTATGCCAAGGCCCTGGAGTTGGGGGCGAGTTCTGAAGGTGAGCCGGGGCAGCGGATTGAAGACGTGTTTTACGGTGCCTATGTGCGCGATCCAGATGGTAATAAAATAGCGTTTTTCCAGTTTGCCTAGTTGGCTAAAGTAGGGTGCTGGTTGGGTGCCGGTTGGGTGGAGTGGCCTAGTAGCCCACCGCAGATGCCAAATATACCTGGTAGGAAAGAAAGCCGGTGGCGACTGTTACCAGTACCAGGCAGCCATCAGAAAGTCCGGTGCTGAGTTCGGCGAAAAAGTTGCTGCTTGTGTTGGCTTTCATAGTCCACTCCATGTCTGCAGATAAGCTAACAATAGCGGTGCGAGCTGCCGGTTTGAAGTGATCTAGTTCGCACATAAAATGCGAACTAAGTCCGCTGGCTGAACCTGCGCGTTAGTGGATTGTGGATTATCGGGGGGGACTAGCGGTTGTCCTGGCGCAGCAGCCGTTGTTTCTCCCGACCCCAGTCGCGGCTTTTCTCGTCTTCGCGCTTGTCGTGGCTTGCCTTGCCCTTGGCGAGGGCGATTTCTATCTTGACCAGGTGGCTCTTCCAGAACATGGCCAGACAAATGCAGGTCAGTCCCTTTTGCTGGGTAGCTTCGATCAGTTTGTTGAGTTCGCGGCGCTTCAGCAGCAGCTTGCGGGTGCGGGTCGGGTCTGCCAGCACATGGGTGGAGGTGGTTTGCAGCGGAGAGATTTGCGCGCCGAGTAACCAGGCTTCACTATTCTTGAAAATAACGTAGCTCTCGGTAATCTGGCCTTTGCCCGCGCGCAGGGCTTTGACTTCCCAGCCTTCCAGGGCAATCCCTGCCTCGAAGCGCTCATCAATGTGGTAATCGTGGCGCGCCTTCTTGTTGCGCGCGATGGTATTGCTTGGTTTGTTGGATTTCTTTTTACTCATGGTGGCGCATTATAGGGCCTGCAGCTCAAATAATGGAATTTTCTGTCCCTTGAGATGGCATTTTCTATTGGAGTCAGGGCACAATAGCGACCCGGAAAAGCCCATCAAGGATCTATTGCCCTCAATGCCAAGCCCCGTACGGTCTCCCCAGGGAAACTGGAATAGTAGCTGGACTTTCATCATGGTTGCCACCGGTTTTGTGGTGGGCTTTGGCAATTTCTGGCGCATTCCGCTGCTGGCGGGGGAGCAGGGTGGTGGTGCATTCTGGCTTATCTATATCCTGTCCATGGTATTTATCGGCATTCCGTTGATGGTCGCGCTGTTGTTTGTCGGTGTTCAGGGGCGTAGCAATCCTGCCGCGGCCTGGAGAGAGGCTGCTCTGGTGCAAAATCGGTCGCCCCGTTGGCAGGGGGTGGCGTGGATGGCATTTTTGGCGGCATTCTGTCTTATTCCTCTCAATGCTGTGGTCGGGGGCTGGTCGCTGGCCTATATCGGGTTTGCGTTTAGCGGGCAACTCAGTGAGCAGGAGGTGAATACGGTGGCGCCACTGTTCAGCTCCCTGGTAGTTGATATCAAGGCAAACCTGATGTGGTCCGGGCTGGTTATGGGCGCGGCAACGGCGATGTCCGCCGCAGGTTTGGCTTACGGACTGGGATTGGCCGGGCGTTTACTGGTGCCGCTGGCGTTTGCCCTGTTAGTGCTTGTCGCCTGGGTATTTCGTCACTTTGGCGATATGGATCACACCATGTACTACCTGTTTGTTAGCCACTGGGATCGGGTCAGCGCCCAGACGCTAATCAGCGCAGTGAGTCAGGTGTTTTTTACCCTCACCCTCGGGGCGGGCGTTTTTATGGCAATGGGGGCTTATTTGCCGAATCGGCGCGAATTGCTGGTCGCCGCTACCGGGGTGGCGGTCGCCGATACCTTCGCCGCGGTACTGGCTGGCTATGTGTTACTGCCGCTGGTATTCGCCGCAAATATTGCGCCGGAAGCCGGGGGCAGTGGCTTGTTGTTTGTCAGTGTGCCGGTGGCGTTTGGCAATGTGATTTATGGGGTCGAGATGACTGTGGCCCTATATCTCTCGGTGACTCTGTTAACGCTGGTGTCGATTGCGGGGCTGATGGAGCCCTTAGTGGCGTATCTCAACGAGAGGCTGGGCCTGCATCGGATATTGGCGGCGCTATTAACCGGCGGCAGTGGTTGGGTCGCAGCGATTGCTGTTGCCGAGTATTTCTCGGCGGACTCAATGCTGGGCCTGCCCGCCGAGGTCAATGTGATGGCCTTGTTCGGTGTCGCCAGCCAATACTTGATGCCGTTAGTCGCACTGATGACGGTGGTTTTCCTGGGCTGGATAGTCGATCAGCGTTTCTTGACTGAAGAGCTTGACATGTTTTCACCGGTGTTGGTTCGCTTCTGGCGCTTACTGTTGCGCTGGGTGGTGTTGCCCGCCGTTCTGCTGGTGTTGGCACTGCCTATATACGATAAGCTAAGCGCCTTTGTTTATTGACCTGGGGTCGATAACTTGTTGCAAACGGTGATCCGGCAGCGCCTGCAAGATGTCACTGCATGAACTGCATAAAGAGAGCGAAGCAAATGTATGGTTGATGAAGCCGAAATCGGGATAGAAGTTGCCTACGCCCTGCCCACAGGGCAGAAAATTATTGTACTCAAAGTAGCGCCAGGCACGACGGCCTTCGAGGCGGCCAGGCGTTCGGGCATTGTCAAGCTGTTTCCGGATATCGATCTTGAAGGCAGTGATATGGGCGTGTTTGGCAAAGCGGTCAAAGCCCATGACTACCAATTACAGGAGGGGGATCGTGTGGAAATATATCGTCCGCTGACGGCGGACCCCAAAGAAGTCAGAAGGAAGCGAGCTGCCGCAGCCAAGGCTGCCAAGTGATTATCCTGGATTATAGTCCCAGGACGCTCGGTTCCCCGGTATTGGGTGTGAAATCGCCGGCGAAGCTCACCAGTCGGTCTTCCTCGTCAAAAATAATGGTCAGTCGGCGCTGTTCGCGTTCCTCGCCGCCGGGTTGCATGCTGTAGATATAATCCCAGCGCTGCTGGTTGAATGAATCCTGGATCAGGGGTGAGCCCATAATAAAGCGCACCTGTCGTTTGGTCATCCCGGGTCGCAATTGATCTACTATCTCATGGGTAGACATATTGCCCTGTTCGATGTCAATCTTGTACACGCCGGCAAACTCGGCGCAGCCGGTCAGCAGTGTTATCAGCAGTGTTAATAGCACTGGCCCCAAAATATTTTGCATCTCGTAACCACATAAAGTATCTTGATTCGCGCCGAATGATAACGCACTTCATTCGCAACTGCGAAGGTTGTAAATACCGGGTATGTCGATAGAAAATCAAGAACTGCGTGATGCAGGGCTGAAAGTGACTCTGCCGAGGGTCAAGATACTCCAGATAATGGAATCCATTGGCAGCGACCAGCGTCATATGAGCGCTGAGGATGTCTATCGCGCCCTGCTGGATCATGGCAAAGACGTAGGCCTGGCAACGGTTTATCGGGTATTAACCCAGTTTGAACATGCCGGTCTGGTGGTGCGTCACAATTTTGAAGGTGGCCACTCAGTCTTTGAGCTGGCGACCGAAGAGCATCATGACCACATGGTATGCATGGACACCGGTGAGGTGATCGAGTTTTTTGACGAGATGATCGAAAAGCGGCAGCGGGATATCGCACGCAGCCATGGTTTCGAACTACTCGATCACAGCCTGATTCTCTACGTGCGCAATAAAAAGTAAAATCACCCTGAAGGAGTGCTAGTGCCGTGTTGCCAGCATTTCCCGTGCGTGGGCGCGGGTTTGATCTGTAATTGCGATCCCTCCCAGCATTCTTGCAATCTCAGAGACCTTATCATCCTGCTGTAAGCGGTTAACCCTGGTTGTCGTAGACTTGCTGCGCGCTTGCTTGGCGACCACAAAATGGTGGTCGCCCTGGCATGCCACCTGCGCCAGGTGGGTGATACAAATCACCTGGCATTGCTTGCCGAGTTGCCGCAATAACATACCCACCACCTCCGCCACTCCGCCGCCAATCCCGGCATCGATCTCATCGAAAACCAGGGTGGGGCGGTGGCTGGTATGGGTGGTGGCGACCTGGATTGCAAGACCGATGCGGGACAATTCACCGCCGGAAGCGACTTTGGCCAAGGGCTGGGTTGGCTGGTCGGGGTTGGTGCTGACCCGTAGCTCCGGATTTTCCATGCCGTAGATTGCAGGCTCCTCCAGCGCTGCCAGGTGAATCTCGAACTGGCAGTGTTGCATGCACAAGTCCTTGAGCAGTTTGTTGACAGCCTTGGCCATGCTCGTGGCGGCTTTGCTGCGTTTTTTCGATAGCAGTGAGGTTTGTTGCTGTAATCTGCTGTGCAGTGAGGCCAGTTGCAACTCGAGTTGTTCGAGCTTTTCGTCACCGCCGTCGAGGGCGTCGAGTTGCTGGCGCAGTTGCTCGGTTAACAGCGGCAGTTCGGTGGCTTGACTGCGGTGTTTGCGGGCAATCTGGTAGATAATAGAAAGGCGTTGCTCGACCTGCTGCAGTTTTAGCGGGTTAATCTCAAAGCTCTCGACATGGTGTTGCAGGGATTGTTCGGCTTCCTCCAGTTGAATATGCGCGCTTTGGAGTAGCTGCAGGGCATCTTCCAGCGGTTTGCTGCGCTGGGGTATTTGCTCCAGTAGTCGGCAGGCCTGGCTGACGGCGTGGTTGGCGCCGCTGTCGTCGCCGCTGCATAGCTGTAAGACGCGTTGGCTGGAAGCCAGGATGTCCTCGGCATTTGCCAGCTCTTTCTGTTGCCGCTCCAGTTGTTCGACATCCCCCTGGGCCAGTTCGATTTGATCGAGTTCGTCGACCTGGTAGCGCAGCAACTGTATCCGGGCGGTCTGCTCCTGATCCTGGTTGCGCAGCTGCTCGATTTGCTGGCGCAACTGGCGACTGCTGCGCACCAACTCGCCAACCTTGTCACACAACCCATGGGTACCGGCATAGTCATCCAGCAGTTTGCGCTGGGTGTCGCGCTTTAGCAGGGACTGGTGGTCGTGCTGGCCGTGAATGTCGATCAGCGCACCGCCAAGTGTTTTTAGATCCTGCAGGGTAGCGGGCTTGCCGTTGATATAGGCGCGGGACTTGCCGTCGGTGTGGATCACCCGTCGCAGCAGCAGCTCTTCGCCCTGGGCCAGGTCTTGCTGTTTTAGCCAGGCAGTGGCGATTGGGTTGTCACTGATATCGAAGCCGGCGTAGATTTCGGCCCGGTCAGCGTTGTGGCGCACGCTCTTTCTATCGGCTCGATCACCCAGCGCCAGGCCGAGGGCGTCAAGGGTAATAGATTTTCCGGCGCCGGTTTCGCCGGTAATGACTGACATGCCCCGGTCGAACTCGAGGTCGACCTGGTCTGCAATGGCGTAATTGGATATGCTCAGGTGGGTTAACATAATGGCGGCGCCTTCCATGCCTTTAAAAAGCAGAAAAAACATATAACAACTATAGAAAACAATATGCTGTTGATATATACAGTATAGATGTTTATACAGGAAAATCGAGTGCGGCTCAATTGTGACATTGATGATAGCTTCCGCTACCCTGTAGTGACCGGGAGTGACCGGGAGTGACCGGGAGTGACCGGGAGTGATCGGGAGTAACTGGATTGACCAGGCGGACATAGGCAGGTATGGCAGGAAGTGATTTGGCGGGGCGCGGTCAGCAGGTTCTGAAGGCGCTGATTGAGCATTATATTAGTGATGGCCAGCCGGTGGGCTCGAAAATGCTGAGCGCGGCCACCTCCCTGTCCTTGAGTCCGGCCAGCATTCGCAATGTGATGGCAGATCTCGAGGCGATGGGCTATGTGCGTTCGCCCCACACTTCGGCGGGGCGTATCCCTACGGTGCGTGGTTATCGCTTTTTTGTCGATAGCCTGATTACCATGCAGCCCATTCAGGGCCTTGCTTTGCAGCAACTACAGTGTTCCCTGAGCGCTGATTTAAGTCGGGAGCAGTTGGTTGATGTTGCCAGTCGCCTGTTATCCGAGGTATCCATGCAAGCCGGATTGGTGACGTTACCGCGGCGGGATGATGAAACCCTGCGCCAGGTCGAGTTCCTGTCCCTGTCCGCGGGCAGGGTACTGGTGGTACTGGTAGTCAATGAGAAAGAAGTGGAGAACCGCATTATCCATCCCCAGCGCGAATTCACGGAGGCTGAGCTGAAACAGGCATCCAATTTTATCAATGCTCACTATGCCGGTCGGCCGCTTGCCCTGGTTCACCAGGCCCTGTTGGGGGACATGCAGAGCGACAAGGATGCCCTGACGCGCCTGATGCAGTCCGCCATTGATCTGGCGGGGCAGGCCTTTGGTGACCATCAGCAACAAGACTACCTGTTGGCGGGTGAGAGCCATCTGCTGGGGAGTGAAGCGGCAGGGGATATGGGTCGACTGCGAAGCTTGTTTCAGGCATTTGAGCAAAAAAAGGACATTCTCGACCTGATGGAACGCTGTATGGATGCCGAGGGCACCCAGGTCTATATTGGTGAAGAGTCGGGTTTTGAAGTGCTGGACGATTACAGCGTGATTACGACACCGTACCAACTGAGCGGCAGCAAGGTTGGAGTGCTCGGGGTTATCGGCCCCACGCGTATGGCCTATGAGCGGGTGATACCGCTGGTTGATATTACCGCTAAATTGCTCAGTGCCGCGCTGGAGCAGTCCTGAACCTGGATTCACGCGGTGTCCGCTATTGCTAAACCATTGCTAAACCATTGCTAAACC
>CBDUUA010000015.1:0-13062 GCA_965370135.1 uncultured Cellvibrionales bacterium | reverse complement strand
GCTCATGAAACTGCAACAACTCCGCTATATCTGGGAGGTTGCGCATCACGACCTCAATGTATCGGCCACCGCCCAGAGCCTCTATACCTCTCAGCCGGGTGTCAGCAAGCAGGTTCGGTTGCTGGAAGATGAGTTGGGGGTCGAAGTGTTTGCCCGCAGCGGTAAACATCTCACCCGGATCACACCCGCGGGGGAGGCCATTCTCAAAACTGCTGGAGAGATTCTGCGCAAGGCCGAGAGTATCAAGCAACTGGCACAGGAATTTAGTAACGAGCGCAAGGGCAGTCTCAGTCTCGCTACCACCCACACCCAGGCTCGCTACGCGCTGCCGCCCACCATCCGGAAATTTATTGAGGAATATCCCGACGTGGCGCTGCATATGCATCAGGGCACGCCGATGCAAATCAGCGAAATGGCCGCCGACGGCACCGTGGACTTTGCGATCGCCACCGAGGCGCTGGAGTTGTTCAGCGATCTGGTGATGATGCCTTGTTACAGTTGGAATCGCTGTATTGTCGTGCCCCGGGATCATCCTTTGGCACAACTATCGAGCTTGACCCTCAAGGCAGTCGCCGAGCACCCTATCGTCACCTATGTCTTTGGCTTTACCGGGCGCTCGCGGCTCGACGAGGCCTTTATGAAAGAGGGGCTCACTGCCAGGGTCGTGTTTACTGCGGCCGATGCGGACGTGATCAAAACCTACGTGCGCCTGGGCCTGGGGATCGGCATCGTCGCCCGTATGGCCTTCGACGAAGACAACGATAGCGACCTGGTGGCGCTGGATGCCAGTCACCTGTTCGCTGCCAGTGTGACCAAGATCGGTTTTCGCCGGGGGACTTTTTTACGTGGTTTTATGTACGAGTTTATCGAGATGTTTGCGCCCCACCTGACCCGGGAATTGGTGGAAGAAGCCTATCAGCGCCAAACCAAGCAGGACATGGAGGAACTGTTTCTCGATATCGAGCTGCCGGTTTTTTGAACTTGCACCCATTCGGGCAGAGTTGTAAAGTGCGCGCCTTCAAGATGATCGATCGACTCGGAGATTAGCGTGGAACTAGCTTGCCTGGACCTGGAAGGGGTATTGATTCCTGAAATCTGGATAGAATTTGCCGAACGCACCGGCATTGAGCAACTTAAAGCGACCACCAGGGATATCCCCGACTACGATGTGTTGATGAAACAGCGCTTGCGACTGTTGGCCGAACACAAACTTGGCCTGGCCGATATCCAGGCGGTGATTGCCGATATGAAGCCACTACCCGGCGCCGCGGACTTTCTCAATTGGCTGCGGCAGCACTTCCAGGTCATCATCCTGTCCGATACCTTCTACGAATTTGCACTGCCTCTGATGGCGCAGCTGGGTCATCCAACCCTGTTGTGCCACCGTTTGAAAGTCGATGACAGCGGCTATGTGGTCGATTACGAATTGCGCCAAAAGGATCCGAAACGCCAGGCGGTGATCGCGCTTCACAGCTTGTACTATCGGGTGATCGCGGCGGGGGACTCCTATAACGATACCACCATGCTGTCGGAAGCGGATGCCGGTATTCTGTTCATGGCTCCGCAGAATGTTATTGACGAATTCCCGCAATATCCCGCCGTCCACAGCTATCCGGAATTACAGCAAGCTTTTGCCGCTGCCAGTGAGCGAGTTATCGAGGTTTAGGCGGCTGTCCGAGAATGGACTGTCCTACTGCGGACAAGTCTGACTGGCCGCTAATCGCCCAGTGCTCGCAGCAATACATCGATCTTGGTCAGGCTTTCCTCATATTCCTTTGCCGGCACGGAATCGGCGACGATACCGCCGCCGCCCCAGCAGTGCATAGTGCTGCCGTCCGCCACCAGGCTGCGAATAGCAATATTGCTGTCCAGCCGTCCGTGGTTGCTGTAGTAGAACACCGAGCCACAATAGGCTGAGCGGGCGACCGGTTCCAATTCGTTGATGATATCCATGGCTCGAATTTTGGGGACACCGGTAATCGAGCCCCCCGGAAACGCGTTTCGTAGCGCCTCCACAGGACTGACATCAGCGCGCAAACGGCCACTGATGGTGCTCACCAGGTGGTGTACATTGGCATAGCTTTCCAGCTCAAACAGTGCCTCTGCCACAATGGATCCGGCAATGCAGGACTTGCCCAGGTCGTTGCGCAATAAATCGACGATCATCAGGTTTTCTGCCCGGTCTTTGGCGGATTGCTGCAGCTCCCGCGCTAGCGCCGCATCGGCTGCCCCCGACTGCCCCCGTGCCCGGGTGCCCTTGATCGGGCTGGTGTCAATTCGCCGGCCGTCGATGCGCAGAAATCGCTCCGGTGAGTGACTCAGCAAACAGCCGTCGCCGGTATTGATAAAAGCGGAGAAAGGGGACGGCAGTCGCCGCCGCAGCCTGCGGTAGGCATGCCAGGGCTGGCCGCGATAGGCCGCCTCGAAGTGCTGGGCCAGGTTGACTTGATAGCAATCCCCCGCATTGATGAAATCCTGGATCACCGCAACTGAGTCCAGGTACTGCTGCCTGCTGCTGCTGGCGCGCCACTGCTGTTGCAAACGGAAATCATCCCTCGCTGCAATCCCCGGGTTCGCCCCTTTATTCGCTCTCTGATCCACCCCTTTATCTGTCCCTTTATCCGCCCCTCTATCCGTCCCTCTATCCATAATAGCGAGATAGCGCTGTGCGGTTTCGAGGGCAGCTTTGCTATCGGCAACCAGCCAGGCTTGCTGACTCTGGATGTTTTGTACCAGAGCCCAAGGGTAGTAGCCGAACCAGGCGAGGGGCAAGGGGCCGGGGGCCGGGGCGGGGGCCACGATTCTCTCCAGGCTGCGGTTGATATCGTAGCCCAGATATCCCAGCACGCCACCGGCGAAGGGAAGTGCGCTGTTCGCGCCCTTATTTACACCAGAACCGACACCAGAACCGACACTAGAGTCGGCACACCGTAGCTGCTGTATCAGCGAGAACACATCCGCCGTCCCGGGCTCGGCGCCGGCCAACCGGTAGCCCCCGTCAGCATCCATGTGCACAACCCGGGCCTGGCGGGTGGGTTGGCTGGCAATAATCTCGAATTCACCGCGGCTAAAGCTGGCGTCGCCGCTGTCGAGCCAGACGGCGCCGGCTTCGGTGGCTATCGGGTCAAATCGCAGCTCTCCCGGCCGGTAGGCGACCGCCAGGGTGTGGTGTGTGGATTTGGCGGGTTTGTTTTGGTTGCTGGGCATTGGTGGCGATAGCCTGGATAGTTGAGGCCATTCTACCCCTGCATAAAAATTGACGCCAGCAGAGCCAAGCCCTTGAAAAATCTGATTTTAATTGACATATATGGCCAATAATACTATGGTTGCCCGCCATTTTTACGGTTCTCGATTGGCAGTCTTAAGGCTGCTTTCCCGGTCGTTTACTGAAACATGCACCGGCTGGCATCGGTACGCCGCCCCGGGGTTAAGCAGGTCTGTGTAATTCCCTATTGGCGTGTTCACGGCCGCAGAATTGTCCACGTAAGGAAATAAAAACGATATGAGCAAACAGTTGCCCTCCCTGAAGAACCCCTTCGACAAAGAGCGTGAAGTTGAAATTATCGTGCCGGGTCAAATAGCGAATAAGCCCGGAATTTACGAAGACACCATGAAGCATGGCTACCAGTTGCGCCAACGCCCCCACACTGCGGCCGGTGTTAAAAATATTCAACGTCAACACCAGAAAGAGCGCATGACCATCTGGGAGCGTATCAGTGTGCTGACCGATAAGGAGCCCACGGTTCTGTTTCAAAACTGGGGGCCCAACCTGGATGGTGCATCACTGGTAACCGCCATTGTCGATATCGATGGTCGTGACGTTGCCCTCTATGGCCACGACTTTACCGTGCGTGCCGGCTCCATGGATGCGACCAACGGCAAAAAGCTGGCGCGACTATTTGAATTGGCGGGCAAGCGCAAAATCCCCCTGGTCGGTCTCAATGATTCTGCGGGCGCCTATGTGCCGGCGGGTGTCGGTGGCCTGGACGGCTACGCCGAGGCCTTTACCGCGCTGCGCAAGATCAGCGGTGTGGTTCCCTCCATCATGTGTATGTTCGGTTTTAACGCCGGCGGCGGCTCTTACCTGCCGCGCCAGGGCAGTTTTGTAGTGCAGCCAAGGGGTACTTTTTTTGGCCTTACCGGAGCCGGTGTGGTCAAGTCAGTATTGGGGGAGGATGTGACACCCGAGGAGTTGGGTGGCCCCGGTGTGCACTCGCAGTCCGGCGTGACCGACTTTGTGGTCGAGGATGAAGTTGCGGCACTGCAGAAAGTCAAAGAGATTCTCAATTATCTGCCCGATAACAATAGTGTTAGCCCGAAGTTTCAGGCGACCTCCGATCCTGTCGATCGACTGACCTGGGATGTCGATATCCTGCTGAAAAAAACCTTTAACTCGCCCACCGGTTTTAACACGCCGCTAGAGGTCAGCATAATCATCCAGCAGATCTGCGATCACGGGGATTATTTCGAGGTGCAACCGGGTCGAGCGCGCAATACGGTCACGGCTTTTGGTCGCCTCGGCGGCAATGTCGTGGGTTTTGTGGCCAATAATTCCGCTGTCGCCTCGGGACAAATTGATATCGACGCAGCCTACAAGAATGCGCGCTTTATTCGCTTTTGTAATATCTACAATATTCCCGTCGTATTTATGGAAGACACGACCGGCTTTTTGCCCGGTAAAGAGCAGGAGGCGGGTGGTATCGTGCAGGCCGGCAGGGCCATGCTGGATGCCATTGTCGATCTGCGCACGCCGCGGTTCCTGGTGATTATTCGCAATGCTTTTGGCGGCGCCTATGCGTCCTACAATAACTATCCCACCGGTGCTGACCTGGTGGTCGCGCTACCAACAACCCGCGCAGCCGTTATGGGGCCGGCCGGAATGGAGTTTGTTTACAAGGCGGAACTGCGCGAAATCCGGGGGTCGATTACAGCCCGCGTCGCGAAGGAGACCCGAGAGTTAATGGACAACAAAGGCCAGGGTGAGCAGGAGGCCGGGGTTGCAGCAGCGGAAGCCGTCGGTGAGTGGGTCAAACAGCAGGAAGCCGTGTTGGCCAAACGCTACGAAGCTGAATTGATGAACCCCAACGAGGCGCTGAGCCTGGGTTCGATTTCGCAAATTGTGATGCCCAGCGAATTGCGTAAATTGCTGGTTGAAAATGTGGAGTTCCATCTTCGTCATTATACGGCTGAGCCCTATGGCGGCGTGCAGCGTGAATTTCACTAAAGCGACGAAAGCGATCTGATGGCACAGCTTTTAGCGGCATAGACGACTTTCCAGAGGGACATACCTTTTTTCAGAGGGATAAACTACGTGAGTAATAATTGGTATTTACATAATCCGCTCATACACAGGGATCGGCAAGCGAGTGATAGCAACAGTCATTGGGTGCAAAGTTTTAGCTGTGCCGATGTCAAGCCGCTGATCATCTGTCGCGGCCCCATTCGCAAAGAAGCCATGGAAGTCTTCGACGAAATGGGGATTCACGGTTACGGCATATTGTTATCCGAGAAAGACTCGATTACCTACAGCAATGCGCTGGCGCCGGAGCTGCGCAAACACACCGATCCCGAGCGCGTGCACCGGGTGCCGGATTACAGCGGCGCCAGTAAAGAAGAGCGCCTACAGCGCATCCAGCAGATTATCGATATCGCCCATGAAAACGGCTATGACAGTATCTTTGCCGGCTACGGCTTTATGGCTGAAGACGAAGAAATGGTCAAATCCATGGAGCGAGCCGGCCTCAATTTTATCGGCCCATGCTCCAAAACCCAGCGCGGGGCGGGGCTAAAAGATGAGGCCAAGCGCACCGCACTCAGGGTTGGGGTATCGGTGACTCCGGGCATCGACAATGCATCAGCGCATACCCTGTTAAATAAAGTTGCCGATGTCGAGGCCCTGCAACAACTGGTTGCCGATCGGGATTTGGTGGTGGACGCCGGCATATGGCAGAACCCGGATCTCAGCCTGGAGGACAAAGCCGACGCAGTACTGGCGGCATCCTATGAGTTGGGCATCGATGTCTATTCGATCGACGAACTGGGTGCTGAACTGCAGGCCCAGGTGACCGCCATGTTCGAGCAGCACCCGGGCAATCGCATTCGACTCAAAGCCATTTCCGGTGGTGGCGGCAAGGGCCAGCGCATTCTGGCCGCCGCCGCGAGTTACAGCGGCGAACCGGCGGAGCAGATCGCGCAGGCGGTAGCTCGCGTGCCTGAGCTGGCGCGTGAAATCCTGGCCGAGGTGAAGTGCAACGGCGTTGGTGACAACAAAAATATTCTCGCAGAGATGAATATCGAAACCACTCGTCACCAGGAAATACAAGTCATCGGCAACGGCGACTGGTGCATCACCATGGGGGGGCGCGATTGCTCGCTGCAAATGCACGAGCAGAAATTGCTCGAAGTCTCGATCACCGTCGAAGAGTTGACCGCAGCCATTGCGGTGGCCCAGCAAGCAGGTCTCGGGGAAGAGGTGAAGTCTCTGCAGCGCGATCTCGATATCCTGGAAAAAATGGAGTCCGAGGGCAGTCGCTTTGGCGCTGCGGTTGGCCTCGATTCGGTGGCGACTTTCGAATGTATTGTCGATGGCGAAAATCATTTCTTCATGGAAATGAATACCCGTGTCCAGGTCGAGCATCGGGTCACCGAGCTCTGCTATGCCCTTCGATTTACCAACCCCAAAAATCCCGGCGACTACTTTGTGGTTGAATCCCTGGTCGAAGCCATGGTGCTGTTAGCTCGCCACGGCAAAGCGCTGCCCTCGCCGCAACGCATCCTGCGGGAGAGCTCCGCAGTCGAGGCGCGTCTCAATGCCACCAATGCCGCGCTGCAGCCCCACGCCGGTGGCCTGATTAAAAAGTGGTCCGACGCTATTGCCGGGGAAATTCGCGATGATCAGGGTATAAGCCTGCACAACCCCGATACCGATGTATTTATGGACTACCACTTGGCGGGCGCTTACGATTCCAATATCGCGCTGCTGTTGACGGTCGGTGACAACCGGCTGGCTAGTTACCAACGCTTGGCTGAGATTCTTCGTGTCACCGAATTGCGCGGCGCCAATTTGTGTACCAACCTGGAGTTTCACTACGGCCTGGTGCACTGGTTTATCGGCCAGAATATCAATGCGCGACCGACGACGCGCTTCGTTGTGCCCTACCTGACCGCTGTCGGCCAATTGAAGCAAACCGCCGACAGTCTGGATCTGGTTTATTCCTTCCAGAGTATAAAGCGCAATCGTATAGCGGCCCTCGGTGATGATGCCGAGCTTGTTGCCGCCATGGCGAATGTTATCGAATTGAAGCAGACTTTATTGCAGCGCCCGATTCGCGCCTTGTTTGATATGCCCCATGTGTTCGCCGGCTGGTTGAGTGCGCACCGGGACGCTTTCGAGCTCGAAGACGGCTCCGTGCGCTGGTTGAAAAACCCGGTTGTGGTACTGGACGAGACCTATCATTTCCTCAATATGGACTATGTGGAAGCAGCTCCGGCCCTGTACCAGATTTGGGCTAACGATCATCTCATGCTGCGCGATGCGATGGCGTTTTATCAAACTCTGGAGCAAAAAACCGGCGTGTGCGATTGGCAGGCATTGAGCCAGTTACTGGCTGCCAAAGTGGCTCCCGATGCGGCACTGGTCGCTGATTGGCCCGCTGTGCAGGCCGCTCACAGTGGTTACCAGGCCGGTCTGGAATTGCTTTCGCTGTTGCCCTATATCGCCGACCAGGTCGATTTTTATGGTTTGAAGGTGAATGCGGATTTGACCATCACCATCCCCGACGCACTGACTGACAGCGAACTTCAGTCGCGCATGGCGAAAGTGCTGGCGCCGCCGCCGATCGCCAAGTCAGATGAGATTGTCGCCATGTCCGGCGGCATGTTTTACCCACGCGAAGCGCCAGGCATGGATGTGTTCGTCGCTGAGGGCGGCCACTTCGAACAGGGTGACCCACTGTACATCGTTGAAGTCATGAAGATGTTCAACAAGGTCTATGCACCGTTCGCGGGTCGTGTCGACAAGGTGTTGGTTGAAGGGGATGGCCTGATCATCAAAAAGGGCCAGCCACTATTCAAGGTGACGCCGGATGAGGAGATTGTTTTCGAGTCTGAAGAAGCCAAGGCCGCCCGTCGAAAGGCTGCGACCGGGGAATTCCTGTCTCGCAATTTGTGATGTGCATCGGCTCATGGTCTGGTGTTTATAGGGCCTGATGCCAATGGCACTGACTCTTGACGCTTACTTTTGATGCTTACTTTTGATGCTTACTCTCAATGTTTAGAACAGCAGGAAGGATAATATGATTACCGCATTGGACCATATCGCGATTGCCGTGCCGGATCTCGAAGCCGCCATAAAACGTTTTATGGATGACTTTGGTATCGAACTCGAAGGTACCGAGGAGGTCGAGGCCGCCAGTACCAGCACCGCATTCTTCCAGATCCCGGGCACCAGTATTGAGCTGGTTCACCCGCTGCGAGGGCAGGGGCCGATTGCCAAATACCTGGAGAAAAAGGGTGGCGGCATTCACCACATCTGTTTTCGCAGCGACAATATCGATGAAGACGTACAGCGCCTGCGGGAAAAGGGCTACCAGTTTCTGTCTGACTCGCCGCAGCTCGGCGCCCACAACAGTCGGGTCATGTTTATCCACCCGAAATCCTGTGATGGCGTATTGATTGAAATCAACCAGCCGGCGGCGGATCACTGATAGCCGCCAGCGGCTGTTTCAATAACGCTGCCCCATAGAGTAAACGGCGCCGGTGCCGACGAGTTTATGGATAACGCCCCTATTATGGATAACATCCCTAACAGTGCGGCCGTTGCGCAGCAACGCGCCTGCAAATTTTGCCTGAAGTAAAGAGGAAGAGGAAGAGGTCTCAGCCATGTCGGATTCAGTCGTTCCAGATTCAGATAAGTCGAATGCAGTTAAGTCGGATGCAGTTAGGTCGAATGCAGTTAGGGAGGATAGTGACTACCAACCAGCAACTGCCAGTCTCGAAGATTGGCGCACTCTCGCTGAAAAGCAATTGAAAGGGCGCTCACTGGATGAACTCACCTGGAAAACTGCTGAGGGCATCGATGTAAAACCCCTGTACACGCGGGAGGATATCGAAAATCTCCCCCACATCGATAGCTTGCCCGGTCTTGAGCCCTTTATTCGGGGCCCCCAGGCGACTATGTATGCGGGCCGGCCCTGGACGATTCGTCAATACGCCGGCTTTTCCACCGCAGAGGAGTCCAATGCGTTTTATCGCAAGGCCCTCGAGGCCGGTGGTCAGGGGGTGTCCGTGGCCTTCGATCTGGCGACTCATCGGGGCTATGATTCCGATCACCCCAGGGTCATGGGTGATGTCGGCAAGGCCGGCGTTGCGATTGATTCTGTCGAAGACATGAAAATCCTGTTCGATGGTATTCCGCTGGATAAAGTGTCGGTTTCCATGACCATGAACGGTGCGGTGCTGCCGGTGCTGGCGGGCTATATCGTCGCCGCGGAAGAGCAGGGCGTGGCGCCGGAGAAATTGTCGGGCACTATCCAGAACGATATTTTAAAAGAGTTTATGGTGCGCAATACTTATATCTACCCGCCGGCGGCCTCCATGCGCATTATCGGCGATATCATTGCCTACTGCTCCGAGACCATGCCGCGCTACAATACCATTTCAATTTCCGGCTACCATATCCAGGAGGCCGGCGCCGATGCCGCCCTGGAATTGGCCTACACCCTGGCAGACGGCAAGGAGTACATCCGCACCGCAATCGAAGCCGGCCTCCAGATTGACCAGTTCGCGCCGCGACTGTCGTTCTTTTTTGGTATCGGCATGAACTTCTATATGGAGGTGGCCAAATTGCGGGCGGCGCGCTTGCTGTGGGCTCGCATCGTTTCAGAATTCAATCCCGGCAACGAGCGCTCCAAAATGCTGCGCACCCATTGCCAGACCTCGGGCTGGTCTCTCACCGAACAGGATCCCTATAACAATGTGGTGCGCACCACCATCGAGGCGATGGCGGCGATTTTTGGCGGCACCCAGTCACTGCATACCAATTCCTTCGACGAGGCGATTGCTCTGCCGACCGAGTTTTCCTCCCGTATCGCCCGCAATACCCAGCTGATTATCCAGGAAGAAACCGGCATTACCAATACTGTCGATCCCTGGGGTGGCTCGTATTTTATGGAGTCCCTCACCGCCGATATCGCCGATAAAGCCTGGCAATTGATTGAGGAAGTGGAGGCCCGGGGCGGCATGGCCAAGGCGGTGGAGTCTGGTTTGCCCAAGTTGCGTATCGAGGAGTCGGCGGCGCGCAAACAGGCCAGGATTGACCGGGGTGACGATGTCATTGTCGGTGTCAACAAATACCAGCTGGATCAGGAAGACGATATCGAGATACTGGAAATTGATAACCACGCGGTGCGCGAATCGCAAATAGCCCGGCTACAGGCCATTAAAACCGCTAGGGACGAGCAGTCCGTGCAGCGGGCACTTACCGCGATAACACAGTGTGCCGCCGGCGGTGACGGCAACCTGCTGGAGCTGGCGATAACAGCGACCCGTTTGCGCGCAACCGTCGGTGAAATATCCTCGGCGATGGAGAGCGAGTGGGGGCGCTTTAGCGCCGATGCGCAAACCGTGTCCGGCGTCTATGGTCAAGCGTATTCAGGGGATGACAACTGGGTGACGATTCAGCAGGATATCGAAGCATTTGCCGCGCAACACGGCCGCCGGCCGCGCATGTTGATCTGTAAAATGGGCCAGGACGGACATGACCGGGGCGCCAAAGTGGTCGCCACTGCCTACGCCGATGTGGGTTTCGATATCGATCTGTCGCCGATGTTTTCAACCCCGGAAGAGGTGGCCAAACAGGCCATAGAAAACGATGTGCATGTGGTGGGTGTGTCCTCACTCGCCGCTGGCCACAAGACCCTGGTGCCCGCCCTGGTCGCGGCACTTAAACAACAGGGCGCCGACGATATCGTGGTCATCGCCGGTGGTGTCATTCCCCGGCAGGATTATGACTTTTTGTATCAAGCCGGCGTCAAATGCGTATTCGGCCCGGGTACCACCATCCTGGATTCCGCCAAAGCTGTGTTACAGGCCATCAACAAAGTGCGCAGGGACTAAGGCCGGCCCATGGGGGTAGATACACAGCTTTTGCGCCAGGGCAATCGACGCGCCCTGGCCAGGGCCATAACCCTGGTCGAGAGCACCCTGGAGTCTCATCGCCGGCAGGCGCAGCTGATTCTCGAGGACATACTTGCAGATACCGGCAACAGTATCCGCATCGGTATCAGTGGTGTTCCCGGGGTCGGCAAGTCGACCTTTATCGAGGCCTTTGGCCTGGCGCTGATCGAGCAGGGAAAATCGGTGGCAGTGTTGGCGGTCGATCCCAGTTCGCCGATACACGGCGGCAGTATCCTCGGCGACAAAACCCGCATGGAAGAATTGTCCCGCTCGGAACAGGCTTTCATCCGGCCGTCGCCCTCGGGGGGAGCCCTTGGCGGCGTCGCCCAGAAAACCCGGGAAACCATGCTCTTGTGCGAGGCCGCCGGCTATGACGTTATCCTGGTCGAAACCGTCGGTGTCGGTCAGTCCGAATTCGAAGTCGCCGGCATGGTCGATTTCTTCCTGGTGCTGATGATCCCTAACGCCGGCGATGAGTTGCAAGGGATCAAGAAGGGCATCATGGAAATGGTCGACGGCCTGGTGATCAACAAGGCCGACGGCGACAGCGTCAATCTGGCGAGAATTTCCCAGCGCCACTACCGCAATGCCCTGCATCTTATGCAGCACTCCAGCTTCTGGACGCCACAAGTGTTGACCTGCTCGGCGCTGCAAAAAACCAATCTGCAGGACGTGTGGCAAATGATACAGGATCATCACCAGCGGGCCCTGGACACCGGCTTTTTCCACGAGCAGCGCTCGCGCCAGAATATCGACTGGATGAACAAACTGGTATTCGAGCAACTGGGCAACCGACTGCGCGACAACCCCGCGATCCGCGCTATTCTGCCCGGGTTGGAACAAAAGGTGAAATGTGGCGAGATGACCCCGTATCTTGCTGCTAGTCGGGTTCTGGAGTTGTTTTAACCAGCGTTAAGTCCAGGCTCGTTTTGGGTGCTACGAATTAATGGCGCATAGCTCTGAGATTGAAAATATTGGCTGCGATAGGCTGTTGATGTTGTGTTGAAATTTATGGGGCTTTGGCATTCAAATAGATAAAAACGCCAAGTGGTTATACGGCATCAGGGCGTTGAATAACCTGTTAGGTTCTTATGATGATAGCAATAGAGTTTAGTGTATGGCAAAGTTATATGTATTCATTTAACAGTAAAAATGGGCAACTATTGGTGAGTAAAAAACCTAACAAGTGCAGGCACAAACGCCAGCAAGCTGGCTGGACGCTATCGCGCCTGTGCTACGGGCGTTATACAAGGGTACGCATCAATATGGCTAAGATATTATAATGATATATAGACTAACAGTAGAATGTATTGAAGGTTGGCATTATGATCACGAAACTATACGCGTAATTGACATAGATGAACGTAAAAATATGTACGCCCTTTTCGATATTATAAGAGAAGCAAATGGCTTTGGTTTTGAGCATTCACATCTATTTTATTTAGGAAGAACTCCTCACAATAAGAAAATAATTTTTGGCAAAGAAGAAGATTATTATCCCCGTGAATGCAGGCCCTATGATTCAAGATTAAGTTCCATATACCCGCTTGGAAATCTGAAGTTATATTTTCTGTATGATTTTGGTGATAAATGGATATTTCAAATAAGAAAAAACAGGAAAATATTTGAAGTTGATCCGAAAGTCGAATACCCAAGAATCGTAGAGAAAATTGGCGAAGATCCTGAAGATCACTTGTATCATGATTGATTGTGAGCTTAAACTGAATTCGAGTGATTTTCAGCATAACCATCAACGAAATGCGGTACTCCTGCCATATTTTCCATCCTGCCACTGGCTAAAAGCACCTCCCATCGCAAAAACAAAAAATGGGGTCACCCATTAGAAAGTTCCGGTCAAGCAGGTAAAGAAAAATTCCTCGATCTTTT
>CBDUUA010000014.1:0-13259 GCA_965370135.1 uncultured Cellvibrionales bacterium | reverse complement strand
ACAGGAGTTCGAACCTCCTAGGGGACGCCATTTTACAGCTTGAATTGATTGCAAACATTGGTTCGAGCATTGGTTCGAGTGAGTTGGAAAATGGCGATATGCTGCAAGTCAATTAGCTATATTGCAGAGAAGTACAGGCGGGAATAGCTCAGCTGGTAGAGCGCAACCTTGCCAAGGTTGAGGTCGCCGGTTCGAACCCGGTTTCCCGCTCCATTTTACAGGCCCCTTCTAAGGGGCCTTTTTTTTGCGCGCAGGGTTCTCCCTGCGAGCCGGTTCGAAGCGAGATGTCCGAAGCGAGATGTCGCGCCATCGCTTTCCCGTTCCATTTTACAGGCCGCGTTCTAAGGTTTTTGCCGGGTTGTTTGGGGGTGATGCGGGGTTCCTGGAGGTGGTCACTGCGGATTCCAGGTAAAAAAAGGGGGCCGATAGGCCTGCCGAAAGGTGCTTGTGCCGAAAAAATATGGCGGAGGGGCAGGGATTCGAACCCTGGGTGGGGATAAACCCACGCCGGTTTTCAAGACCGGTGCATTCAACCGCTCTGCCACCCCTCCGATGCACGCGCATTATACTAGGGAATTTTTCCGGTACAACAGACTCCGGCACAAAAATGCGCTCATTTGTCCCTTGGCAGCTTTAGCCCTGCCTGAATCGAGTGCCTTGGGTAGAAAAGAGCGCCCACCCGCTGGTTAACCAGCAGGGTGGGATGGCGGCAGTTTATTCCGTTGCCTGAGGTTGTTGCGTGCCGGTAGACGATGCTGTCTTGGTCAGGCGCGGATCATTGGTTGCCCGTGGCTGGGGGCCACGCTGAGGTATTACCGCCTGGGCGGGGGGCAAGTCCTCCATGGGTGCGGGCTTCTCAGTGATAATTTCCAGTTCACCCTGAGGCTTGGGTTTGTCCCTGGGGTCATTAGCGCCTCGTCCGACCGGTCGGGCGGTGGTAGCGGTTACAGCAGGTGCAGGGGTGCTGACTTTTGCCGGCGCAGGGGCCGGATCTGGTGTCCTGGCATCTCGTTCTGTTTGAGTAGAGGCTACTTCGGCGTCTGCTTTGCCTTGGCCGGTTTCTGCGATTGCGGGCTCGGGTGGTCTTTCAGCCTCCGTAGCGATGACTGCTTGTTGTGTTGCGACGGGTGCAACTGTAACTGTGGCAGCTGTTTTTTCACCGGTTTCAGCTTGCGCTTGAGGCTCTGCTGTCACTGCGGGTGCTGGGGGAGGAGTGTCCGCAGCGGGTTTGGCTGCGCCCTCAGTGGCTTCAGCTTGTTGCGCCTTAGTCTCAGCTTGTTCGGCTTTGTCGCGAATAGCTGCCGAGTCGCTGCGACTGCCACCACGCTTGCGCTCTTGAGGGCCGCGGGCTTTTTGATTTCGAGGCCGCCTTTGTGCTGTGGCTTCATTGCTGGTTTGTTGGTCCTTTTCCTTGTCTTTAGCGGGCTTGTCCCTGCTTTGCTTATTCTGCTCCGGGCTGTCTTTAGCAGGGCTACCGCTGGTTTTCTCCTGATTTCGGTTGCGGTTTTGGCTGCCACTTCTTGGCGAATTGCGAGGTGTTCGCTTGTCGCCCTGTCGCTGGCGCTGGTCATTGTTTCCGCGGTCGTTGCGCTGTCCCTGGCCAGCACTGCGACGAGTTGGTTTTTCAGGAATCACAGGTTCAGACTCGGGCTCGGGCTCTGGCTGGGCCCCAAACAAGGTAGTGGCCAGTCGCTGTAGTATGCCAGGCTGTTTTTCAGGAGGAACTGCCTTGGCGGGAGGAGGTGTGGGTGGCGTTGGCGCCGGAGTGGCGGGTGAAATGGCTTGTACCGCAGCTTGTTCCAATTTTACCGGTGTCGCACTGGCCGTCTTGTCGAGGACATTGGTCTCCTCGCTGGCTTTGAGGTCGATTTCATGGCTGTGCTGGCGGGCGTTGACCAGAGTGTCGTCATCTCGCAGGCGCTGTACTTCGAAGTGAGGTGTTTCCATGCTGGGGTTAGGGATGACCAGCACGCGAATATCGTTGATCTTCTCGATATCGGCGATCGCCTGGCGCTTCTCATTGAGTAGGTAGGTCGCAACTTCCATGGGGACGATGGTGCGAATTTCGGCGCTGCGCTCTTTGTTGGCTTCCTCCTGTACCAGTCTCAGAATTGAAAGCGAGAGGGATTTTGTATCGCGAATGGTGCCTTGGCCGTTACAGCGGGGGCAGACGATGGCGCTGGTTTCGCCCAGTGATGGGCGCAGGCGTTGCCGTGACATCTCCAGCAGTCCGAAGCGCGAAATACGGCTGATTTGAACTCGGGCTCGGTCTGGCTCCAGGGCGTTGCGCATCCTGTTTTCAACGTCTCGTTGATTGCGGTTGCTCAGCATATCGATAAAATCGATGACGATCAGTCCGCCCATGTCCCGCAAACGGAGTTGCCGGGCAATTTCCTCCGCGGCCTCCAGATTGGTATTCAGGGCGGTCTCTTCGATGTCACTGCCGCGGGTGGCTCGTGCGGAGTTAATGTCGATGGATACCAGGGCCTCAGTGGGATCGATAACCACGGAGCCCCCGGAGGGCAATTGCACCTCGCGCTGGAAGGCGGTTTCGATCTGTGACTCGATCTGGTAGCGGTTAAATAGTGGGGTATCATCCTGGTAGAGTTTGATGCGATTCTGGAAATGGGGCATCACTTGGGTGACGAAGGCGATGGCCTCATCGTAGGCGCTTTGATTGTCGATCAGGACTTCGCCGATATCCTGGCGCAGATAATCCCTTATGGCGCGGATGATGACGTTGCTTTCCTGAAGAATGAGGAAGGGGGCGATTTTTTCATCAGAGGCGCGCTGAATGGACTCCCATAACTGGCGCAGGTAGTCCAGATCCCACTGCAGCTCTTCACTGCTGCGCCCGATGCCTGCGGTGCGTACGATGACGCCCATGCCGTTGGGGATATCCAGGGCGCTCAGCGCCTTACGCAGTTCGTCGCGTTCTTCGCCTTCAATGCGACGGGATATGCCGCCGGCGCGGGGATTATTGGGCATCAAGACCAGGTAGCGCCCAGCTAGTGAGATAAACGTGGTGAGCGCAGCCCCTTTATTGCCGCGCTCTTCCTTATCGACTTGCACCACGATCTCGGTGCCCTCTTTGACCAGATCCCGGATTTTGGGTCGGCCGTTGCCGTCAGCAGATTTTTTTGAAAAATATTCCCTGGAAATTTCCTTCAGCGGGAGAAATCCGTGTCGATTGGCGCCGAAGTCGACAAAAGCGGCCTCGAGGCTGGGTTCGACGCGGGTGATTTTTGCTTTGTAGACGTTGGCCTTTTTAGAGGCGCGGGTGCGATTTTCGATATCCAGGTCGTACAATACCTGGCCATCAACCATGGCTACACGCAACTCCTCAGGTTGAGTTGCGTTGATGAGCATTCTTTTCATGATGTCTTGTCCTACATTCACTTTTTGGGTGCAAATGCAGGTTCAAGCGGCGGTGCCGTTGACGCAATAACTCCATCCTGGGCTAGTGCTCCAGGATTGATGTTTGCTGACCTCCCGTTCACATTTGTCCGGGTGCCACACAGCTATTGTATTACCTTGTTTGTATTGAGTCAGTCTGGCAGCACTAATAGCGCTGATAGAGTGCTCGTTAAGCAAAAATCAAGGGTGTCTTACCCGTTGGTTGCACCATGTCATCGACGAATTGACTGCACACCTATCTGCTTTTGTAGGGTGTGGCTCGATGTCATGCAACCAGAATATCACGACCAACCGCAACTGAATCTGCGTCGCTGTTGTATAAATGGCAGTCTGTATACAGGTGCCGTCCGAAATTCTATAGCATTGAATTAGCACGCATGTGCCGGCACGATGCTGTATGCGCCGAGTCCGATGGCGCCTGTGCTCTGGTGTCGGCGGACTTGGCTGCGCTCTGGTTTCTTGCCTTGTTTCTTTGCGCGGCCCGACGACACATTGCAATATAACAGTAAACAATAAACGATTCAAATACTTAGCAAACTGTTATCATGGCCAAATGAGAAATCGTGCCGATCTTGATTTTAGCCGCGTCTCTACCGTTGAGGTAGATGCGGATTATGTGGGCCAACGCGTAGATAACTACCTGATCGGGCTGCTGAAGGGTGTGCCGCGTTCTCGAATCTACCGCATTATCCGCAAGGGTGAGGTGCGGGTAAATCGCAAGCGAGTAAAGTCGCAATACAAGTTGCAGTTGGGTGATCAGCTTCGAGTGCCGCCGATTCGAGTGGCCGGAACCGAGGATACCGCTACTCCTGTTATCAGCGCTCGACTCAAGCAAAGTCTCCAGCACGCGATTCTATATGAGGATGAGGCCCTGCTAGTGATTAACAAGCCTTCCGGGTTGGCGGTGCATGGGGGTAGCGGTCTGAACCTGGGGCTGATCGAGGCGCTGAGGGTGATTCGTTCCGATCCCAGGCTGGAATTGATGCACCGGCTCGATCGCGAGACTTCCGGATGTTTATTGATCACCAAGAGGCGTGCCGCTTTGCGGCAACTCCACGATGATCTGCGTCAGGGTCGCATCAACAAAATTTACACAGCTCTTGCCGTTGGCAAGTGGCCGGCACGTTTTGAAGAGGTTCGCGCGCCTTTGCTGAAAAATCATCTCCAGTCCGGTGAGCGCATGGTCGTGGTGTCCAGGGAGGGTAAGCTTTGCCATACCCGCTTTAGAATATTGAAGCGTTTTTCTCAAGCGACATTACTTGAGGCTATTCCAGTGACGGGTCGAACTCATCAAATTCGTGTTCATGCCCGTTTTGTCGGTTGCCCCCTCGCGGGGGATGAGAAATATGGTGACGATGACACCAATAAAAAATTCAAGGCCCTGGGTTTGGGGCGGTTGTTTTTACATGCCAGTCGCCTGGGCTTTGTCTCCCCGGCTACCGGTGGTGCTGTTGAGGTTGAGGCGCCGCTTTCGCAAAACCTTGAAAACACATTAGACAATCTATCCAGCTAGTAAAAAAACTATGATTATAATATTGGACTGGGATGGCACGCTGGTAGATTCTGCAGGCCAGATAGTGGCTACGATGCAAGCTGCAGCAGGCATTTGCGGCCTGGAGTGCAGGGGTTCGGATGCGATTCGCCATATCATTGGTCTTGGTTTACCCGAAGCCATCCAGTCTCTTTATCCGGATATCGAGCCTCTGCAAGTAGAGCGAATGCGCGACACTTACTCTCGTTGTTATCGGGATGCAGGCATGGAGCCGGCTGCGTTTTTCCCGGGCGTACTGGAGTCGCTAGAGAGTTTTCTGATTCAGGGCTATCAGCTAGCAGTGGCGACGGGCAAAAGCCGTCGCGGTCTGGACAGGGAGTTGCAGGTACGTAAACTCAACACGCTGTTTCATGTCACCCGCTGTGCCGACGAAACATTTTCAAAGCCTCATCCGCGAATGTTGCAGGAAATTCTGCAGCAGGCCGAAAAAAAGCCTGAGCAGGCGCTCATGGTGGGCGATACCGTCTTCGATATGGAAATGGCGGATCGAGCCGGAATAAAAAAGGTGGCGGTGACTTATGGGGTGCATTCAGAGGCGGCATTGTCTGCCAGTCGGCCGGATTTGCTAGTTGATGATTTCTCTACCATTCTTGACTGGGTATGCAGTCAGTCATAGTAGTCAATCATAGTTGGCGCGAAGCTTGGCTAAAACTGTCTGCAGGTCATGCCTCTGGCAGGATTACCTGCAAATTTTCTGTATTGGACGATATGCCCCAAGGTGTGTGTGCCATTTAAGGGCGCCTCCGGCCGCTGGAGCACGTTCTGCCAGAGTCTTGTAATACTGTTATTCCCAATAAACGACTACACCCAGGAGCTCTGATGGTGGACGAACCCAATAATAACATTGATAGCGAGAAATCACGGGACAAGCAGTGGCAGTTGCTGGAAAAAATACTGCTGGAGTCGGTGCGGGAGCAGCGGCTGGCTCGTCGCTGGGGTATCGCCTTCAAGGGGCTGGTCTTTGTTTATATCTTTGCCGCTTTGGCGCTTCTCGCACCTTTCTGGCCTACAGGTGGCTGGGGTGAAAAAGAACACCTTGCTGTGGTGCAGGTATCGGGAGTTATCTCGGAGCGCGAAAAAGCCAGTGCCGGTGCCGTGATCAAGGGGCTGAGGGAAGCATTCGATAGTGAGGCCCTGGCGGTTGTGTTGGCAATCAATAGCCCCGGCGGTAGCCCGGTTCAAGCGGATCAGGTGTTTCGTGAAATCAGGCGCTTGCGCGCGGACTCGGACAAGCCGGTCTATGCGGTAATCAGCGATATCGGGGCCTCTGGCGCCTACTATATCGCTGCCGCAGCAGATGAAATTTATGCTGACAAGGCTAGTCTGGTTGGTTCTATCGGAGTCATCAGCGCCGGTTTTGGCTTCGTGGACATATTAGAGAAGCTGGGTCTGGAACGGCGTGTGTTTACCGCAGGCAGCCATAAGGCGATGTTGGATGCATTCTCACCGCTGAAGCCTGATGAGGAAGTCTTTTGGCATGGCGTACTGCAACAAACGCACCAGCAGTTTGTTGCCAGGGTTAAAGAGGGTCGAGGCGATCGCCTGGCCGATGATGATGTGATCTTCAGCGGTTTAATCTGGTCTGGCGAGCAAGCGCTGGAGCTGGGCTTGATCGATGGTTTTAGTAGTGTTCGGGAGTTGGCCCGGGATCGATTCAATACCGAAGAAGTCATCGACTACACGCCCCGGCGGCCCCCGCTGGAACGCTTGATGTCGAGCTTTGGTGGCGCCATGACACAGACATTGTTTGACTCGGTGAGCCGGCAAACGGCCACTTTATATTAGGGCGGATTTGTTTGCGGGCGCCTACGGAAGCCGCCGGGTACCATACTTTACAAGCCTATCAACCCGCCAAATGATCAAAAATCCTCCCATATCAATAATCTTTTTGACAGCGAGGGTGCTTGACTCTATGATTGCGCGCCATGTCAACAGGGCCTCTTCCACGGCAGACAGATATCCGCAAATTGGTGTCTTTGGGCGCAGTACTTGAAGGTTCGGTTAAGGTATCAACCCTTGACCGGGTGACGCAAGTGCTGGCCGACGACAGCGGTATGGTCGATTATAGTCTGCGTTTCGGTGTGACTGACGACGGTTATGTCAGTGTAGAGGGGCATATCAAAGCCACAGTGGTGGTGTCGTGTCAGCGTTGCCTGGGGCCTATGGACTGTGTATTGGCATCCGAATTTCTACTGGGTGTAGTACCCAGCGATGAAAAAGCGCGCCAGTTGCCGAAGCGACTGGAGCCGCTGGTGCTGGCAGACGAAATGGTGGATACGGCAGCTATCCTCGAGGAAGAGTTGCTGCTGTGCTTGCCCATAGTCAGTTATCACCCGCAAGACCAGTGTGCACGTACAGCCAGTTATCAGACTGAAGATGTTGGAGCTGAATTGGCGAAGGAACCGGGTAGTAATCCCTTTGACGTGCTCGCAGTGTTAAAAAAACCAGAATCCTGAGTTGGAGGTAGGCCGTTATGGCGGTACAGAAGAGTCGTAAAACCCGATCGCGGCGCGGGATGCGTCGTTCCCACGATGCGTTGACAGCATCAACCTTGTCGGTGGATGAGACTAGCGGCGAGGTACATCTGCGTCACCACGTCAGCAAGGATGGTTTCTACCGTGGCCGCAAGGTGATTAGTACGGACGACGACGAGTAAGATTTTGCCTGGAACCATGCGCATCGCTGTCGATGCAATGGGGGGAGACTTTGGTCCCTCGGTTACGGTTCCCGCCGCCATGGCTTCGCTGGCGGTAAATCCCCACCTCGAGCTGATGTTGTTGGGTCGCGAGGCCCAGATATCCCCTTTTCTTGGCCGATTTCCCGAAGTGGATCGTCGGCGCGTTGAGCTGTGCCACTGCGATCAGGTAGTGGAAATGTGCGACAAGCCCACCCAGGCGCTAAGGAGAAAAAAATCGTCCTCTATGCGTGTTGCTATTGATAAGCTGAAAGCCGGAGATGTCGATGCCTGTGTTAGCGCCGGCAATACCGGTGCGCTGATGGCTATCGGTCGCTATGTGTTAAAAACGTCGCCCGGGATAGACCGCCCCGCAATGTGTGTGGCTATGCCCACCAGGGGTGGCCATAGTTACCTGCTTGATCTGGGTGCGAACGTTGATAATTGCTCTGAACATTTGCACCAATTTGCATTGATGGGCTCCGTGTTGTCAAGGGTGCTTGATGGCAAGGTGACACCGAGGGTGGCCCTACTGAATATTGGTGAGGAAGAAATCAAGGGTAATGAGCAGGTTAAACTGGCGGCCCAGCTCATTGGTCAGGACGAGCGCCTGAATTATATAGGCTATGTGGAAGCTGACAGACTGTTTGATGGCGATATCGAAGTCATCGTGTGCGATGGTTTTGTCGGTAATGTAGCTCTCAAAGCTTCGGAAGGTACAGCCCGGCTAATCGCCTATAAAGGACAGCAGGCGTTTCGCAGCAGCGCTTTCACCCGGTTGCTGGGCTGGCTAATGCGCCCCGTAATAGAGCGTGTGCAAGACGAAATTAATCCCGAAACGTATAATGGCGCTTTTTTTCTTGGCCTGCAGGGAGTGTTGATCAAAAGTCACGGCGGCTCGTCGATAAAGGGTTTTCACCACGCTATAGAAAATGCGATAGTTGCGGTGGAGAATCGCATGGTTGAGCAACTGGATCACAGCCTGGAAATACTTGCGATCTAATAGACACCTACGGAGTTGAACGCAATGACCCCAAAAAAATTAGCCTTTGTTTTTCCCGGGCAGGGTTCGCAAAAAGTGGCTATGTTGTCGGCCATGGCTGAGCGGCATGGGGTGATACAGGATACCTATGAAGAATCGTCCCAGGTGTTGGGGTATGATCTCTGGCAATTGGTGCAGCAGGGCCCCCAGGACAAGCTTAATTTGACAGAGCGCACCCAGCCGATGTTGTTGACAGCGGGTGTTGCACTGTGGCGTTTGTGGCAGCAATTGGGCGGCGAGCAACCGGCAGTGTTGGCGGGGCATAGTCTGGGAGAATTTACCGCCCTGGTTTGTGCCCAGAGCCTGGCGTTTACTGATGCGGTGCACTTGGTGCAGCAGCGTGGCGCTTTTATGCAGGCGGCGGTGCCGGTTGGTGTCGGTGCAATGGCGGCGATTATTGGCCTTGCCGATGATGCTATCGACCAGGCTTGTATCGAAGCTGCCCAGGGGCAGGTGGTCGCCGCGGTCAACTATAACTCACCGGGCCAGGTTGTCATTGCCGGTCACGCAGAGGCGGTGGCGCGAGCTGTAGCACTGTGCAAAGATGCGGGAGCCAGGCGCGCATTGCCATTGCCTGTTAGCGCACCTTTTCACACCGATTTGATGCGGCCAGCGGGTGAGCAACTGGCTGCAGCCATATCCGCCATCGAATTGCGTGCGCCACAGATACCCGTAGTGCATAACGTCAATGCCAAAACCGAGTCGGATCCACAAAAAATTCGACAGTTGCTGGTTGAGCAGGTCTACAGCCCGGTGCAGTGGGTGGCCTGTGTGCGCACCCTGCTGGATCAGGGCGTACAGTGTACGGTTGAGTGTGGTCCGGGCAAGGTATTGAGTGGGCTGATTCGGCGCATTGATAAAAGCCTGGCCGTAGCAAGCCTGGAGGAGCCAGAGAGTCTGGATAAGGCCCTTGTCTTGTGCGGCGAATTGAGCGAATAGTAGAGCAGTCAGTAGGAGTCAGTAGGAGTCAGTAATGAGTTTGCAGGGTAAAGTTGCTTTGGTAACGGGCGCCAGCAGGGGTATTGGCTCGGCGATTGCCCGGCATTTAGGCGAGCAGGGTGCCACCGTAATAGGTACGGCTACCACTATAGAAGGAGCCGAGCGAATCAGTGCCCGTTTTCACGAGCTGAGCATAAGCGGGCAGGGTATGGCCCTTAATGTGACCGATGCAGCGGCAGTGATCAGCCAGGTAAAAGCCATCGTAGATGGCTTTGGTGCGGTTAATATCCTGGTAAACAATGCCGGAGTGACGCGGGATAACCTGTTGATGCGCATGAAGGAGGGTGAGTGGCACGATGTTATCGATACCAATCTCAATGCGATTTATCGCTTGAGCAAAGCTTGTTTGCGGGGGATGACCAAGGCGCGCTGGGGCAGGATTATTAACATCTCTTCAGTGGTGGGATCTATGGGCAATCCCGGCCAGACGAATTACTCGGCGACCAAGGCCGGGGTTGAGGGCTTTTCCCGGGCGTTGGCCAGTGAAATCGGCAGCCGTGGCATTACTGTCAATTCGGTAGCTCCGGGTTTTATCGATACCGACATGACCCGAGCATTGCCGGAGGCTCAGCGAGAGGCGCTTGTCAAGCAGATTGCAGTGGGACGGTTGGGGCGTGCGGAGGAGATTGCCGCTGTGGTCAGCTTTCTTGCCAGCGATGGCGCAGCCTATATTACAGGTGAAACTATTCATGTTAACGGCGGTATGTATATGTCCTGAATGCATTCGCACATTGCAAAATGCGCCGTCAAAGGATAAATTTGCGTCTGCCATGAATATTGGCTATTAAAAGTTAGGGCGTTTAGGGGTAAAATTGGGCTTGTCTCATCGGGGTAAGGCCCAAGAGTAGTAAATCTGTCGCAATACAGTTATTAATTAACGTATCAATTATCAAGACTTTTATAGGAGTCAATAAGAATCATGAGTAGCATAGAAGAGCGAGTGAAGAAGATCGTTGCGGAGCAATTGGGCGTGAAAGAAGGTGATATTCAGAAATCGGCTTCTTTCGTAGAAGATCTGGGCGCTGATTCTCTGGATACCGTCGAATTGGTTATGGCTCTCGAAGAAGAGTTTGAGACCGAGATTCCCGATGAGCAAGCCGAGGCGATCACCACGGTTCAGTTAGCCATCGATTACATTGAGCAGCACCTCGACAGCTAGTTCAGCTGAAGTATATCCAGGAAGCCGTTTCTATCCCGTTATAGAGCGGCTTTTTTATTGTTTTTCGCCGTGATAAGCGGATGCTATCAACCGTATCCGATTAGGGAGCAGACGTGAGCAAACGCAGGGTAGTGGTCACTGGCTTGGGGGTGATCTCACCACTGGGTAATACCTACGAAGCCACCTGGCAGGGTATTTTGGCGGGTAAAAGCGGCATAGGTCCGATTGATCAATTCGATGTGTCGGCCTTCACCACCCGATTTGGCGGCGCAGTCCGCGATTTGGATATATCGGCGTATATACCTGCCAAAGACGCCCGTAAGATGGATTTATTCATTCAGTACGGTGTGGCAGCTGGCATACAGGCGGTGGTCGATTCAGGCTTGGTAGCGAACGAGGAAAATGCCCATCGTATTGGTGCTTCCATAGGCTCGGGAATCGGCGGTATAGGTTCCATTGAGCTCTGTCGCGATATTATTCGCGACCGGGGGCCGCGTCGCGTGTCGCCGTTTTTTGTGCCCGGCTCGATTATCAATATGATTGCCGGCAATCTTTCCATTAAATACGGTTTTGCCGGCCCCAATCTGGCCGTGGTCACGGCTTGCACCACCGGCACCCATTGTATTGGCGTGGCCGCACGGCTTATCGCCTATGGTGATGCCGATGCGATGGTAGTGGGCGGTGCTGAAATGGCGACCACCTCGGTGGGCCTGGGGGGCTTCGCTGCTGCCCGAGCCTTGTCGACCCGCAACGATGATCCGCAGGCAGCCAGTCGACCCTGGGATAAAGACCGCGACGGTTTTGTGCTGAGCGATGGTGCCGGCATGTTGGTGCTTGAGGAATACGAATTTGCCAAACAGCGCGGAGCTCACATTTATGCCGAGCTGATTGGTTTTGGCATGAGTGCCGATGCCTACCATATAACATCGCCACCGGAAGATGGTGGCGGCGCGGCTCTCGCCATGGAAAATGCCCTCCGCGATGCAGGCATCAACCCCGGTGCTATCGACTACATCAATGCCCACGGTACCAGTACCCCGGCGGGTGATATCGCCGAAACCATAGCCTTGAAGCGCACGTTTGGCGATGCGGCCAAAACTGTTGCGGTAAGCTCCACCAAGTCTATGGTTGGGCATATGCTGGGTGCAGCGGGGGCTGTCGAGGCGATTTTCAGCGTGCTGGCAATGCGGGATCAAGTGGCGCCTGCTACCATAAACCTGGACAATCCTGATGTCGGCTGTGACCTCAACTATGTGCCGAATATAGCCCAGCAGCGCAAGATTGACGTGGTACTGTCCAATTCCTTTGGCTTTGGCGGTACTAACGGTTCACTGATATTCAAACGAGTATAAGCGGCCTTTGTCGATTGCTGCGCAGGACATCGCACTTAGCCTGGTTAACGGCGTACCCGGTCACCGGGTATCGGTATTCGATCGGGCCCTGAATTACGGTGATGGCCTGTTCGAAACCATACGGATTGTCGACTCACAACCGGTACTGGCGCCCTTGCACTGGCAGCGTCTTGATGCGGGCCTGGAGCGTTTACAGATTCCATTGGCGTCTGGAGCTGTCGCCCTGCAACAGCAACAGCTACTGGACATGGCAGCTGCAGTGGGACATCGTGACGGTATCATTAAAATTATCGTGAGTCGCGGTGAGGGCGGCAGGGGCTTTGCGCCTTTGCCTGCGGCGCAACCCAATATATGGATTCGGTGGCATTCATTGCCGGATTATCCGTCGAGCTTGTATCAACAGGGGGTTGAATTACAGTTGTGTCACACGCGACTACCCCATCGACCCCGGTTGGCAGGGCTGAAGCACTTGAATTGCCTGGACTACGTGCTGGCCTTCGGCGAACTGGCTGCCGGCAGTGGGAGACAAGGCTTGCTGCTGGATGAAAGCGGTCACTTGGTCGAGGTGACATCCGCCAACCTTTTTCTGGTTCAGGACGGATGCCTGCGTACGCCACTATTACATCGCTGCGGTGTGGCAGGCACTATGCGGCGCTGGATCATGGAAACCCTGGCCCCTCAGCTAAAACTGACGGTAGATGAGCAGGATTTGTCTCTGCAGGCGCTGAAGGAGGCCGAGGAAGTCTTTATCTGCAATAGTGTATTCGGCGTAATGCCGGTTCGCCGGATGGCAGATTGGCGCTGGCCCCGGGGGACGGTCACCCGTGCAGTTCAAGAGCAGGTTATGAAGTTGTTTGATGCTTAGAAAATTCTTATTTCTGTTGATTGTGTCGCTCATGGCGCTGGCCCTGGCGCTCACTGTGGGTTGGCGCCAGCTCAATGAATACCTGGATAGGCCCATTGGCGCTTTGGATCAGTCGCTCGATTTTCAGGTGGAATCCGGCAGCTCGATCACTCGAGTGGTCTATGACCTGGCCAATAAAGGACTGCTCCAGCAGCCCCGT
>CBDUUA010000013.1:0-13401 GCA_965370135.1 uncultured Cellvibrionales bacterium | reverse complement strand
CCGGCGCCGTGGCCACTAATAAACGGCTGCATCAATTTCCACTGGCGCAAGCCCTCTTCGATCCTCTTTGACCCTCTTTGCCCCCCTCTTTCGCCCCGTTATAGGGGTTCACCGCGACCACTAACCCGCAGTATATGCGCGACTGCCTCAGCGGGATCATCACAAATAACCAGCCCGCCGAGCTCATCGGCGTCAATAGTGCCGCAGCTGACCATGCGGTTTCGAAGAAAATCGATGAGCTCGGCCCAGTAGTCCCGGCCCATCAGCACAATCGGGAATTTGCTGACCTTGCCGGTCTGAATAAGCGTCGCCGTCTCAAAAATCTCATCCATGGTGCCAAAGCCACCCGGCAAGATAATAAACGCCTGGGAGTATCTGACCAACATGACCTTGCGTACAAAAAAGTGCTGGAAGCGGATCGCCACATCCAGGTAGTCGTTGGGCTGTTGCTCGGTAGCGAGTTGGATATTACAGCCGATCGATAGCGTCCCGGCATCTCGCGCTCCCCGATTGGCGGCCTCCATGACCCCCGGGCCACCGCCGGTCATAATGGAGAAGCCGTGACGTCCCGCTTCGGCGGCGCTCATCCGGGCCATTCGGCAATAGCGATGGTCTTGATCAAACCGTGCGGAGCCAAAGAAAGTGATACAGGGGCCAATATTGCGCAGCTGCCAGAAGCCCTTGATAAACTGCCTCAGGATCTGGCCGGTTCGCAGCATATCCCGCAATGCCGACTCCGCACCGCCCAGCAGGGCTTCATCTTGTTGCCGACTCATTGGCAAGTACTTACAGGAGTCAGTTCAGGATGACCAGGGGCCTAGAAGCGCACACCGATAAACGCCTGCGGCCCCCAAAATGACCAGTCGACCGTACCCTTGAACTCGCCAGTATTGAATGTACCGCCGAGGTCAAAGATGGTGAGGCCGCCGCCCACTTCAAAGTGATCCCAGAAGTAGTAGCGGGTATCCGCACTGACCATAACAATGGCACCGTCCAGTGTGCCGGTACGCAGGGTGAAATATTTAAACGATGCGCCCACCAGCCACCTGGGCTTGATAGCGTAGTTGTAGTTAACGCCGATCAGCGGTAGCGGTGCTGCCAGCCTGAAGCCCGCCTCGGCACTGCCGCTATTAATCGGCTTCCCATCAACAATCAGATCGCCCTGCAATTGGATGGCGAGATCAACATCCATCCAGAAAAGCCCCGCGGTGCCCGCCAACTCGTGTTTTTCATTGCGGATGAAAGAATAGGAGTAGCTTACATCGAGTATCGCGATATTCAGCTTGGTGTCCGCCCTTGCGCCGGCACTGGCATCGATATCATCTCCCTCCCAGTCCTCCTGCAGTACCGATTCGGCACTGCGTTTGAAGGCATAGTATTGGGCGCCGATACGATGCCTTTGCTTGAATCGGCCCTGCACCATAAACTGGCCGACTTTGCTGAGCTCTTCTTCCAGGCCAAAAAAGTCTTCCAGATCGACGCTGGCGCCGAGCCCTTCCTTGCCCGTAAACTGCAAGCGAGTATTCTGGTTGGCGTACATGCCGCCGGCTCGCAGTATTACCTTCTCGCCAAATGGCCCCATGGTGTCCGCCTGGCTGATAACACTTGCCGCTAACAACACAGCCAGTGCGATAACTCGCGCTGCAATTTTCATGAATAAATCCCCCCCGGGAATATGGCAATAGCTCTTTCTTATAGAGCGAGAACGATAGCGTATGAAGTACGTCGCCGTGAGCGTATTATTATTTCAGGGTGAGCGACGATCTCTGTTGAAAGCCCCTGTTCACGCTAAAACGGGAGAGAGTACCATGCGAGCCATGATTTTGGAACGAGCCGGGCAGCCATTACGGTTACAGCAAGTGCCGACACCCCGTGCGGCGGAGGGGGAATTGTTGATACGAGTCAAGGCCTGCGGCCTGTGCCGCACCGATCTGCATGTGTTCGACGGCGAACTCACGGAACCCAGGCTGCCCTTGATACCCGGCCACCAGATTGTCGGCACGGTGGCGGCTGTGGGCAGCGATATCAACGACTTTGCTCTCGGCGACCGGGTCGGTGTCCCCTGGCTGGGCGGCAGCTGTGGTCATTGCCATTACTGCGTTCGGCACCAGGAAAACCTCTGTGATCATGCCGTCTATACGGGTTACCAGCGCAACGGCGGCTTCGCCGAATACGCGGTCGCCGATGCCCGCTATTGCTTTCCGATACCGCCACACTTTGCCGATGCGCAGGCCGCGCCGCTGCTGTGCGCCGGTCTGATCGGCTACCGCTGCCTGCGCAAGCTGGGTGATGCCGGCGCCATCGGCCTCTACGGATTTGGCGCCGCCGCCCATATTCTGGCCCAGGTGGCACAGTACGAGGGCCGGCAAATCTACGCTTTTACACGGCCCGGAGACGCCACCGCCGCGGATTTCGCGCGCTCTCTGGGCGCCGTCTGGGCCGGCTCCTGTGATGAGACCCCGCCCATAGAGCTCGACGGTGCTATTATTTTTGCGCCGGTGGGGGAGCTGGTGCCTACCGCCCTGCGCCATATTCGCAAGGGCGGCACGGTGGTCTGTGGCGGCATCCATATGTCAGAGATTCCCGCCTTCCCCTACAGCATCCTGTGGCAGGAGCGCACCCTGACCTCGGTGGCCAACCTGACCCGACAAGATGGCGAAGAATTCCTGCCACTGGCGGCCGCCATACCCATAGAGACCGAAGTTCATCGCTATGCGCTGGAGCAGGCCAACCAGGCGCTGGAGGATTTGCGGCACGGCCGCTTCAATGGCGCCGCGGTGATTTGCCCGGAACAAGAGGCAGCCCGGGAATAAACGATACTTGCGACCGAGCCCCGAAAAGCATTAAATGGCAAAATATTCATCATCATGCGACCCGCTCTATGTGCACCACCCTGTACGCCATCTTGCACGGTGCCCGCGGCACCGTCATAGCCGCCTTGTGCACCCTGTTGTTAGCAGGCAGCTTGCTGGCAGGCTGTAGCTCACAGCCCTATGTCGACTACGACACCAGCTTTGACTTCACCGGCGCCAAAAGCTTTTACATTATCCCCACCGAAATCGACCATGAGCCACTGATGGGTCCACGGGTAGCCAATGCCATCAGCAGTGACCTGATTGCCAAGAGCTTGTCGGCAGTGGCATCGCGCGGCCAGGCCGATATTGCGATCCAGTACCATATCACCGCCGAGGAAAAGCCGAATAACTCCCGGGTATCCATCGGCCTGGGCACCGGTGGTTACAGCCGAGGTGGCGGCGCGTCGATCGGCGGCAGTGTATCGAAGCCCATTGGTGGCGATACGCTGCTCTACAATACCGTGCAGATCGATATGCTTGCCGGCGGCAGCGATCGCCTCATCTGGCGCAGCAGCGATTCCTTTGAAATCAAGGGCGTCGATGCGCAAAAGAAAGCCGATGCCGCCCAGCGCCTGGTGACCCGCATTCTCGCTGATTTTCCGCCCGCGCCAAGCGGCGCCATCCACGGGGTCAAAACTGACTCGCGTTAACCGCACACTCATTCGGGGTACCAACACATGCGCCGCCGTTTCTTGCACCTGATTCTCATCGCAACAGGTCTATTCAGCTGTACCGGAATTCAAAGCAGCCAAGAGCAAGCCCTCGAGGATCCCTGCGAATCGATCGGCAGTCTATTAAAATCCCACCAGACCGGGTTTGCCGATATTCGCGGCCGCCGCAACAGCTACGACCGTATTGACATCTGGTCAACCAACTATCAGTTGGTTGGCAGCGGCTGTGAAATTTGGGGGTGGCAAGGGGGTAAATTCAACTACGTCTGTAACTATGTCGCCCCCGACGAGCAAACCGCTCGCACCATCTATCAGCGAGCCAGCGAAACTATCGGCGCCTGTGTCACCGAGGGCTGGGAGCGCAAGGATCAAATCACCCAGGAGGGTGTCGGTCAACAGTCAGTGTGGTACCGGCCAGGCCTCAGTGCAGTAGTCGACCTCAAGCTGGTTCAGACGCGGGGCATCGGCAAGCCGCGATGGGCTATCTACCTGCTGATCGGCGACTTTAATAAACAGCTTTAGCTCTCAGCTCTCAGCTCTCAGCTCTAAAAGTGGTAGCGAAAACCGAGGCCGCGGGTATCGACGCGCTCTGAGGTATAAAAAATTGAGTATTCCAGGTAGACAGACCAGTGCCGGCCGATATTGACGGCGCCGCCCAGCGAGCCATAGACATTGACGCCGGTATCATCATCTTTCTTGCCGCCAACGGTGGTAACTACCTCGGACTTGATATCATAGTATTGCACGCCGCCCCGGGCGTAGAGATCAAAAATCCAAATCGGCAAGCGCGGCACCAGCGCAATACCGGTAACCCAACCGCTATACTCGGCCTCGGCTGCAACCGGCCCGACAATCGCGCTTTGACTAAAATCCCCCAGGTTGTAAATGCCTAATTCCGTTGCCATAAAGCGATTGAATCGATAACCCAGGTTGATGTGAGCCGATTTGGCGGTGTCATCAATCTGGGAATGGCCCACCTCTGCCTCTTGCAGACCAAAACCCAGGTACAGTCCATTATCGCTATCGGCCAAAGCCGGTGCCGACAATCCCAACAACACTATCCACGGCATAGCCGCCGCTACGTTCTTCATAGTCCACCCTGTTGATCACATTTTAAACATTGTTACTTACATTGGCTCACTCGCTGGTGAGCGATGTGCAAGCTTACGAGACGCGCCATCACAATGGCAATATAAAATTGCCCCACCATGGCCTCAACCGCCGCCCAGGATTGGCTTACCCGGGTCAGCGGCACAATATCGCCGTAACCCAGGGTAGATAGGGTCACAAAACTAAAGTAGTAAACAGGCTCATGCTCGACTCGGGGTTATTAGCCAGCACCAGGGTGCGGGCAGCTGCGAAAAATCGTCGGGGAGTGTACCTTCGCGCACCGGCGGTTTCAATTCGAAGCAGCCAAATCAAGAGCACTCGAATTAAGAGCAATAAGGTCAACACCGACAGACTCTAGCGCTGGCTCGCAGGGGGAAAATCCCTAAATATTTTCCTGGTGGTTCTGGCAATGCCGTCAGCCACTTTGGCGGCACTTGCATCGGGATCATCGACCAGTTTGCTGGCGCTGCCTTCCCACACAACACGCTTGGTCTGGATATCGTAGAGGGACAGTCTTAAATGACCCACCTCGTGATACGCCAGGGTGCGGTGGGTATAAAAGCGGCTACTCACCTCGTACTCCGCGTTGGGCCCCGCAAAAATGCGCTCGGGCTCGTCGGTGGGCGACAGCGGCCCCGGCAGCCCCACATGCGGCTCGTCGCCAACCCGGTAATCAACCTCGAACTGAGCCTGCTGTTGATGCTCTCGATAGCCTCGGTCGCTGAGCATCAGCTTGAGCTGCTCGCGCACCGCGCGATCAACACTCAGTATATGATCCTGGTATTGGCCTGCAGCAGGTAGCGGCGGATCAGCCCAGCGATAGTAGTGCCAGCCGGGCTGGAGTTCGGCAAACTGATCGGATTGCCAGGATTGCAGTCGAGTGCCAATACAGGCCACCAGCGCAGCGGCCATCAGCAGACATATGACAAGCCGGGGATTTATCACGAGATACCCCATAAGTAAGAGATAAGTAAGAGATAAGTAAGAGATAAGTAAGAGATAAGAAACAAGCGACAAGAAGCTACTGCCCACATGATGCCACAGAGCAATGGCGAGCGCCAAGCCCTGCCTGACCCGACAGCCAGAGCCGAGCTGTCGTCACCGGGGGATGTCGCAACTGCTACACTTAGGCGACAATAAACACCCGTAAAAGCGAAGGGCTCGCGGCTTGAAAGGAATGAACCATTTGCAGCACTGTGAACAACTGACAGATACATTCTGCCATCAGCTGCTGCAACAATGCTGGCAGCAACTCGACAACTGCCAGAGCCACCGTTTGCTGGCTGACCGGTTGGCCGAGGGGCTTGCCACCCGAAATCGGCAGAACTTCAGCTGCTTCAAGACCATGCAAGCCCTCGACCCTACCGCTTCCGCCGGCGGCCGGCAGGGACAGGGCAAACTCAAACAGATTGACTCGCTAGCCATCAGTCGGGCCATCCACAATACCACCCAGCGCCAGCACCCGGCGCTATGGCAGCTCAAGCAGCGCCTCTCACTGCTCCGCGGGGGGCAGGGCTGCGAAGATAAGGACAACCCGCTGGCCCCCGGCGCCATCTGCCTTGCATTCCAAAACACCGTGTGCGAACTGGAGGTCGAGCCCCACCTGCGGCGGTCATTGTACGAGTCCTTCAGCGCCCTGTTTCAGCAGCGCGCAGCCGACTTTTACCAGAACATGAACCGGTATTTAATCGACGCGGGTATTCTTGCCAATTTGCTGCCCGCAACTGCCGACGCCACGAATACGGACACGGCGCCCTCATTGCCGACAAAACAGCAACAACAGCTAGAGCAAATTCAAAACCTGTTACTGAAAGAACTGCAATGGCCCGCCGCGATTGAGGACACCCTGGATCTGCCCGCAACGTTAGCCGTCAATAGCTACATCAGCGCCGGTATATTATTGCAACGCCAAATCGCCGCCCATGTCGATTTTCAGCGGGATCAGTTGATAGATCCTGGCTCCACCTTGCGGCAGTATTTCAAATACCTGGTCGCCCATAGCAACCGGCAACACGCCGGCGCCAACCGAGATACCCTGCTGTCCGTGGAGCTGATGACTCGCCTGTTTCAGTCACTGTGCAGCGACGAGGAACTGCCCCTGCAACTGCGGTGCCTGGTCAGCTACCTGCATGTACCCTGCATCAAACTGGCAATAAGCGATCGCGACGTCTTGCTGTCACCCCGGCACCCGGCCAGGGAGTTTCTGGATCTGTTACTGCACCAGGGCAGTCGCTGGCTCCTGAGTCGCGCCGAAGATCCAACCGTACTCCACACCCTGCGAGGCCTGGTGAGTACATTAGCCTGCGATCTGACAGAAGATAGCAGCGGGTTCAAGCCAGCGCTGGTCGAATTGCGACACTACCTGGGCGCACTCAGCCAACAGGCTAGCCAGGCTGAGCGACGTGAAGTGCAGTCCCAGGCCGGCATGGCGTCCCTCGATCAGGCCCGGTCGCTGGCACAAAGCCGGGTGCAAGATGCACTGATGCAATACCAGGTAGGGCGTGGATGCCGTGACCACCTGCGCGGCCCCTGCACCGACTTCCTGACCTTCGTGCTGCTGCAGCACGGCCAGGGCCACCAGTGGAACCAGGCACAGCACCTACTCAAGGGCATTGCCCTCAGTGTTAAAGGCCAGCTACCCACGGAGCAGCTTATTCAATTTCAGCGCGGCCAACAGCGCCTCTATAATGCCGTGGGCAAGGGGATGGCCGAAACTGGCTATGGGGGTATGCTGGCCCAGGATATGCTGGCATCGCTACGCCAGTCCCAGCAACAGATGGTGCAAAAGCTGGCGGTTGCGGATACACCACACAGCCAGCAACGGCTGCCGGACGACGCTATAGCATCACGCCAAGCACTCGATCAACTGCAAACAGGACAGTGGTACCTGTTCACCGACCGCCCTCGCTCGGGGCCAATCCTGCTCAAGCTGGCGTGGTACAGCGAGGGCTTTGGCCGCGCATTGTTCGTCGACGCCAGCGGCGTGCGGCGTCGGCTTGAATACGCCGACACCCTTGCCAGGGCTCTCGATAAAGATCAGCTACAGCTCGCCCTACTGCCATGTCAGGGGTGTAGTGGCAAAGCGCTGGACACCATCTTGCACCGCCTGCGGCTCAATTCACTGCGCAATAAATTTAGTCCGAAACCCCCGGTGACGCGAAAAGTAGAACTGAAAATCTGCTAAACTAGCGCGCCTCACACTACCGGGGTTGGTCGCTGATGGCTCGCAGCAAAAAGAAAGTCGACTTTGAGAAAAATCTCGGTGCGCTCGAGAAAATTGTCCACACCCTGGAAGACGGCGACTTATCGCTGGAAGCCTCACTCAATGCTTTTGAGCAAGGGGTTATGTTGACCCGTGAATGCCAAACGGCGCTCGCGGAAGCCGAGCAACGGGTGCAGATATTGATGCAGAAAGAGGGCGAAACCGAGCTGGTCGACTTCACCCCGGACGGCAGTGAGGTATGAAGTCGGCCTTTCCCGAGTATCTGCAGAGCTGCCGACAACGCACTGACCGCGCCCTGTCCCAACTCAGTCAGCTCAGTCCACTTAATCAACAATACCAATCCGGGTTCAGCGAGCACCCGGACAGCAAACTCGATGCCGTGCTCTTTGATGCCATGCGCTACAGCTTGCTGAGCGGCGGCAAGCGGGTCCGCGCCACCCTGGTTTACGCCAGCGCGGCAGCGATTAACAATGACTGCAGCGACGAGGCGCTGGACACCATCGCCGCCAGTATCGAATGTCTGCATGCCTATTCCTTGATCCACGACGACCTTCCCGCCATGGACGACGACGACCTGCGGCGAGGCCAGCCCACTTGCCACAAAGCCTACGACGAGGCCACCGCGATACTGGCGGGTGACGCCTTACAGAGCCTGGCCTTTGAACTACTCGCCGATTGCCCCCAGCTGGCTGCGCAACAGCGCATTGCACTGGTCAAGACGCTGGCTGTGGCCGCCGGCGCCAGGGGTATGGTCGGGGGCCAGTTTATCGATCTCAGCATGGAGCGCCATCCCCCCGCCATTGCCTTACTGCAGACCATCCACTCGCTGAAAACCGGCGCCCTGATTCGCGCAGCCATCAGCATGGGCGCCATCGCCGCCAACGCCGATAGCGCTGAACTGCGTGCACTGGATGGTTATGGCGAAGCTATCGGCCTCGCCTTCCAGGTAAAGGATGACCTGCTCGACATCGAAGCAAGTACCGAGATTCTCGGCAAACAACAAGGCTCGGATATCAACAACAGCAAGATGACCTACCCTTCGCTGCTGGGGCTACAGGGCTCCAAAGACAAACTGGATCAGCTCCTGCAACAGGCCCGGCAGACACTTAAGAACTTTGGCAGCCACGCTGATCAGTTGCAGCAGCTGGCTCACTATATCGTCAACAGGGATCATTAAGTCTGGAATTTGTCCAGCGCTTTTGGTTACAATGCCCCGTTTAGATAGTAATACGCACCATAAGGCTTACTCACACATGGCAAAGTTGTTTAATCAATTCCCGGCTCAGCGTCCGGATACTCCGCTACTGGATCAGATCAACACGCCCCGGGATTTGCGCAGCTTACCGGAAAACGCGCTACCCCAGGTCGTCGACGAGCTGCGGGAATTTCTTCTCTATTCCGTTGGCCAAACCGGCGGCCACTTCGGCGCCGGCCTTGGCGTTGTCGAGTTAACCGTTGCACTGCACTATGTCTATCACACCCCTGGAGACCCACTGGTCTGGGATGTGGGCCACCAGACCTATCCTCATAAAATTCTAACCGGGCGCCGCGAGCAGATGTCCGGCATGCGTCAACAAGGCGGTTTATCGGGCTTTAATAAACGCTCTGAAAGCGAGTACGACACTTTTGGCGTCGGCCACTCCAGCACCAGCATCAGCGCTGCACTGGGTATGGCGCTGGGTATTTCAAGCAGCGGGGGCAAGCACCGCACGGTAGCCGTTATCGGCGATGGCGCCATGACCGCAGGACTGGCTTTCGAAGGATTGAATCACGCCGCCCACACCAGTGCCGATATGCTGGTGGTGCTCAACGATAACCAGATGTCCATCTCCCACAACCGCGGCGGCCTCAACACCTATTTCTCCAGAATCTGGGCCAGCAAGTTGTATACCGGCTTGCGCGAGGGTGGCAAGACAGTACTGTCAAAAACGCCCAAGGGCTGGGAGTTTGCCCGCAAGACCGAGGAGTACATGAAGGGTATGCTGGCACCAGGCACCCTGTTTGAGGAACTCGGCTGGAATTATATCGGCCCCATCGACGGCCACGACGTGCTCGAACTGGTGCACACGATTCGCAATATGCGCGATCTCAAAGGACCCCAGTTACTGCATATCATTACCACCAAGGGCAAGGGTTTTGCACCTGCCGAGGCCGATCCGGTGGGCTATCACGCCATCAACAAGATAGGCGCCGTGCCCCGTGCACCGACCCCCGTCATCAACCACCCGAAACCCAAATACCAGGATGTGTTTGGACAGTGGCTGTGCGATATGGCGCGCCAGGATGCCAAATTGGTGGGCATCACTCCCGCCATGGGTGAGGGCTCCGGCATGGCCACCTTTGCCGAGCAGTATCCCCTCCGCTATCATGATGTCGCTATTGCCGAACAGCACGCGGTGACCATGGCGGCCGGTATGGCCTGTGAGGGCCTCAAACCGGTCGTGGCCATTTACAGCACCTTTCTACAGCGGGCTTACGATCAATTGGTTCACGATGTGGCTCTGCAAGACCTGGATGTACTATTCGCCATCGACCGCGCCGGCCTGGTAGGAGAAGATGGCGCCACCCACGCGGGTAGCTTCGACCTCAGCTTCCTGCGCTGTATACCCAATATGCTGATTATGGCCCCCAGTGATGAAGACCTGTGCCGCCAAATGCTCTATACCGGCTATATTCACGAGGGGCCAGCCGCTGTGCGCTACCCGCGGGGCACCGGGCCTGGCGCCGACATTGCCGAGGCCATGGTAGCGCTGCCCATCGGCGCAGCCAATGTTTGCCGACGTGGCCACCGGGTAGCCATCCTGTCCTTTGGCGTGTTACTCGATATTGCCCGGCAAGTTGGCGCGGCCATTGATGCCACCGTGGTGGATATGCGCTTTGTCAAACCTCTGGACGAAGAACTCATCAAAGATCTCGCCGCCAGCCATGAACTACTGGTGACGCTGGAAGACAATGCTATCGCCGGCGGCGCCGGCAGTGCTGTCAACGAATACCTGGCCGGCCAGGGCATTGTGGTTCCCCTATTGAATCTGGGCCTGCCGGATGATTTTCTGGGCCACGGCAAGCGCGACGCCCTGCTCGCCAGTATCGGGTTGTGTGCAGAGGGCGTACAAAGGAGTATTGGCGAGCGATTGGCCCTGCTGGAGGGCCCGCGGCGACTTAGACTACCCTGACAGACAACAGCGTTAATCGCCATCCATCAAGTGGCCCAGCTTGCCAGCCTTGGTAGCCAGGTATTTAGCGTTGTGAGCGTTCTCGCCGGTGCGCAGGGCGATGCGCTCAACCACATCAAACCCCAGATCCCGCAGTGCCTGCACCTTGCGTGGATTATTGGTGAGCAAGCGTATTTGGCGGATGCCGACATGCTCCAGCATCGCCTTGCACATACTGTAGTCGCGCATATCTGCGCCAAAACCCAGCTTTTCATTGGCCTCGACGGTATCCGCTCCCATGTCCTGCAAGCAGTAAGCGCGAATTTTATTCAGCAAGCCAATCCCGCGTCCTTCCTGGCGCAAGTAGAGAATGGCGCCGCTGCCCTCCTCGGCAATGAGCTTCATTGCCGCCTGTAGCTGTGAGCCGCAGTCGCAGCGCATACTGAACAAAGCGTCGCCGGTCAGACACTCGGAGTGAATTCGAACCAGCACCGGTGAACCATCAGCGACATCACCCAGGGTCAGCAGCAGATGCTCCTTCTGGTTAGCACTGTCTTCAAAGCCATGCATATCAAACACCGCCCAGGGGGTGGGCAGCTTGGCAGATTCAATAAAGCGGGTAGACACCGGGGTCCGTGCTCCAGGATTACAGAGCCGCATATTCTAGCAGCAAGCCTGCAGGGTTGCGAGATGTGCTGCTGGACTGCCTCCTTATACAACACGTCCAGCGCTGCTGATACGACGCGTTCCTGGCTATTGCTCCAGGTACAATACGCCGTTTCTGTCCCGCATTTCCACATGACGCAAAAAACTCATACCCAGTAACACCACATGGGGGAAGTCGCCCTCGTTGACAAACGCTCTGACATTATTAAGGGTTATCTCCCCCACACTGACTGAATCGAGCATGACCTGGTAACTGGTGACCGTGCCCGAAGCAGTGCGTGCGTAGCCCCTGTTTTTTTCCTTGCGAAAATCGATACCCAGACGTTGCGCGGTAGTGCTACTCATGGCCACCGCAGTGGCGCCGGTATCGACCAGCATCTCGGTATTGACGCCATTGATGGCGCCGGTCACAAGGTACTGGTTGTTGCCATCGCGGTGTACCGCCGTGGTCTTCTTCTGCGGCACCAGGAAGTTTGCCGAGATTCGCTTGCTCAGCCCCAGGGACTGGCGCTGGCCGCCAACTTCGATCACCGCGCTGCGGGTATCGGCCCAGACCAGACGCACCCCCTCGGGGCTGGTTTGACCGGCCTTTAACAACTGCTGGTTTCCGTCGATAAGCAGCACCGCGCCGCCCTTGAACAATCCGCGCACCTCTACCGTGGGCACCGCATAACCCAGCGAGGGTATAACCAGGGCGGCACACAACAGTATTGCTCGCCACATCATGATCGGGCTCCCTATCAACAGCACTCCGGTTACCAATAAGCTCCAGTATAGATGAGGTCACCACGACAACGACGACTGATGCTAAAATACCCTGATTCATCACAGGAGGATCGGGTTCGTGTCATCATCTACAGACAAACTGTATCATCCGCGCTATTGGCCGACTTGGCTGCTATTGGGCGTTGCCAAACTAATTACCCTGTTTCCCCTGAGTTTCCAGCTGCGATTGGGGCGCCTGATCGGCCGCCTGTTTATGCGCCTGGGTAAAAATCGCAGGCATATTGCCGAGGTCAATCTGAGGCTCTGCTTTCCCGAGTTGAACAGCGCAGAACAGCATCAATTACTGGTGCGCAGCTTCGAAAACCTGGGCATGGGCCTGATGGAAACCCTCGCCGCCTGGCTGATGCCCGTCCGGCGCTTGCTACCCCTGGCCGAGCTGCATGGGCTGGAACTGATTGAGCAGGCGCAACAACAGGGCAAGCCGGTGTTACTGCTGGGCGCGCATTACACCACCCTCGACATCGCCGGCAACCTGATCAGCAATTTTTTCGAATACGACGTTATCTACCGTCGACAGAAAAACCCTGTCATCAATTACTTTATGACGCACAGTCGCGAAAAGTTTTTAAAGGGCGGGCGCACAATTCCCCAGGATGATATGCGTGGCGTGTATCGCAGCCTCGCAGAAAAGCGCGTGCTGTGGTACCCACCGGATCAGGATTACGGCGCCAAGCACTCGGTGTTTGCACCTTTTTTCGGCATCCCCGCGGCCGTTATCAAAGCACCCACCCGCATGGCCAAAAGGAGCAAAGCGGAGGTGTTAGCCTGCTGGTACTACCGCCGCGAGGATGGCAAGTATATTTTGAGTGCAGAGCGGATCGAGGGCTTTACCGGTCACGACTACGAGGCCGATGCAACCGCCATCAACCGCCATCTGGAAAAAGTCATACGCCAGCACCCGGAGCAATATATGTGGGTGCATCGCCGTTTCAAGAGCC
>CBDUUA010000012.1:0-14302 GCA_965370135.1 uncultured Cellvibrionales bacterium | reverse complement strand
CCAGTGCCGGGTCCATCATCTCGGCACTGCCGAATACCCAGGCACCACCATGGAAGTGCAATATCGCGCCGTGTACGTCACCGCTTGCCGGCTCTATTAACCGCAGCACGATGTCACCGCCGGGGCCTGGCACCGGGATATTGACACCTCGCCCCCGATGGGATTCATTGCCCAGCTGGTCCTGCATGGCCTGCAAGGACGCCCTGCCGCTGGCCAATTGCTCCGGTGTCGAGGGGAAGCGCTCCGGGCTGTTGAATAGCCCCTCCGCTGCTGCAGAGATGCCAGGTAGCAGTGCGACCAGTGCCGGGCTTGCCTCATAAAAGCTGATGGATTTTCGGGCAGCAAAACTATTTGCGCCCGCTTCAGCCATCGGCACTATCGATAGCTTTGGGGTGGCGCCGCTCATAGGCGGCAAGTGCATTGGCCAGCGGGTTGGCGGACAAACCGTGCAAAACGACACTGAGCATCACCGTACACGCCACGGTCAGCGTCAGGGTTTTCTCTGCCGGCAAATGCTCGTTGATGACAATGATACCAAACACGATGCTCGCCAGGCCGCGGGGCCCAAACCAGCCCAGAAACAGTTTTTCCGGCAGCCTCAAGCCAGTGCCCGTCAATGAAAGCACTATGGGCAATATGCGGATTACCGTGAGGCTCAAGATTGAATAGCACAGAATGGGCCAGGTAACCTGAGGTAGAAATACCCCTACCACGCCCGCACCAAACAGCACCCAGGTCAGCAGTGAAAATGTCTCAGCGGTACCCTCTGCCGCCCGCAGTAGATTACGTTTGTGACGTTTGACCAGACCACCGAATAACAGCCCGCCGACGAAAGCCGCAATAAAACCACTGCCCCCCGCTGCCTGCGCCACCGTAAAAAGGGCCAGGGCCATCGCCACCGAGTGAATCGGTCGCCAATGGCCACCGATCCAACCCAGGCTGGCGCTATAGCGCAACAACCAACTCATGGCGAGGGTCAGCACCACCGCCACCAGCACGCCGATGCCAATTTCCGCGACCACCAATTCCATCGCCAATACGGCGCCGTGTTCACCCTTGCTGGCATCCACCGCCAGCGCCAGAAACAGAAACAGGATGGGCACACAAATACCATCGTTGAGGCCGCTCTCCACATTGAGTGACTCGCGAATCTCCGAGGGTACTTGCTTGTTACTGATAACCGCCTTACCCAGCGCCGCGTCGGTAGGCGCCAACATGGTCGCCAGCAAGGCCATCTCGAAGACGGCCAAGCCATCCAATAACCAGACGGCGCAGAGGTAACCCAGTAAAATGGTCAAGGGCAAGCCGATCACGAGCATACGCCAGGGAATCTGGTAATTTCGCCCCAATACTCTTAGATCGGCTTTGGCCGCGTCGGTAAACAACATCAGCGCCAGGGTGAACTCAGCGATGTTGCGCAGGCTATGCCGATCGACATCGAGTTGCAGCAGCCCCAACACCTCGGGACCCACGATATAGCCCACCAGCACAAACAGCGGCGCGCCACCAAAGGGCGTACGCTCTATGCCCCTCGCCAGGGTACTGTAAACGAAGGTGAAAACAGCTAATATGGCGAAATCCTGATACATGGAAGCGAGCATATTAGCTATGGTTCGTAAAGTCTAGAAGACTGTCAGATTTAGGCGATCGTAGCGAGGGGAAGCCATTTTGAGTCAGATTTTTCGATCGTTAAAGTGGCCCGACAGTACTCCTGGTGCCGCTTTCGCTTTATATAGAACACCTCATAAAGTAGAACACCTCATAAAGCACCTCGCCGATCTGCAGTTTGGGATTGGCGACGAATCGCCAGGCTGCGCCGAAACTATCCAGACCGCACACACACCTTTTTTGGTGTAAAATATCTCCATAGGACAATCCGGAGAGCCACTCCATCACACGTCGCCATCACAAACCGCTTAAGCAGCCCACTGCCTCATCGACTGCTGGTTCGAGCAAAAGCATACTGCTACTAAACTACGAGTTTCCACCCCTCGGCGGTGGCGCCGGGCGTGGCACTTACAATCTGGCCCGGGAGCTTGCAAAAAAAGGCTACGATGTCGATGTCCTGACCTCGAGAGCATCAGGACAGCAGTCCGACGAAATCGTCGAGGGATTTGCGGTGCACCGAGTGCTCAGTTGGCGCAAGGGCGTGCACGATTGTGGTTTTCGCGGGGCCCTCACCTTTGTACTATTTGCCATACCGGTATTCCTGGGCTTGAACCGCGTCAAGGACTACCACATATTGCACTATTATTTTGGCTTGCCGACGGGGGTGTTGCAATGGCTGCCCGGCCGGCACCGGAGCGTTCCCTACATCGTATCGCTGCGTGGCTCGGATGTGCCGGGCTACGATACTTTCAATACCCGGCTACAGTTTTTTCATCGCCTGCTATTACCGGTAACGCGAACCATCTGGAACAAAGCCAGCCGCATCGTCGCTCTCAGCGCGACACTGCGAGCAACGGCACTGGAAACCGCCCCGGATGCCGATATCGAAATCATTCCCAATGGTATTGAATCGGAGCTATTTCATTGCACCACAACCCGGCGCAAGACCGACACTGTCGAGCTGATTTGTGTCGCCCGCCTGATAGAACGCAAGGGCATACAGCACCTGTTGCAAGCCCTGCAAGTGATGCAGCACAAGGTACATCTCACCATTGTCGGCGAGGGTAACTACAAACAGAAGCTGGTCGAACTAAGCGATCAATACCAGCTATCCGACAAGGTCACCTTCCATGGCTACTGCCCACGGGAACACCTGGTCGAGCTCTATTCCGCCAGCGATATCTTTGTGCTGCCCACCATGGCGGAATCCTTCGGCCTGGTGTTTATCGAAGCCATGTCCTGCGGCCTGCCGGTGGTTGGCACTACTGTAGGAGGCGTCCCCGGCATCGTCACCCCGGATACCGGTATCCTGGTTGAGCCGGAGGACTATGTTGCCGTCCGCGAAGCAATAGACACTCTCGCCGGCGACGAGAATAAACGCATCGCCATGGGAAAGGCCAGCCGCGATCGCGTACTCGCACACTATAGCTGGGTAAGCGTGACCGAGAAATACGAGCAATGCTACGCCATTGCAGCGGGTGAAATCACCGATTTGCAGGTCACCGATGGTGCGACTACCGACTTCCAGGGGAAGACGGCCAAAACAAGCCGATAAATTCCGCAAACCCAGGTTATTTAGCTGCCAATGAAAAATGCCGAAACACCCAGCAGCGAGCAGCACCTGACGGCTACGCAACGCCGCCGACTCAAGGCGCAACTGAGTCGCTGCTACCAAAACGTGCCCTATTACCGGCATGTCTTCAAGCAGATCAAATTCGACCCCAGCAATATCACCCACGTATCAGATCTGCAGCGACTGCCCACCCTGAGCAAGGAGCAAATACGCCACAACTACAAGGAGTTTATCAACGTCAAATACACCATGGAGCGCTGTAAGCACAGCTACTCCAGTGGCTCCACCGGCGAACCTTTTGCCACCTATTTCGATGACATCAGCTGGTACCGCAAAAAATTCTGGCTCAAGCTGCGCGCCCGCTTCGCCTGTGGTATGTCCCTCGGGGATCGCGTCGCCATCCTCGAATGCATACCGGAGGAAAAGGCCTGGCAGCAAAACAAAAATGCCTGGATCAAATACCCTGTTCTCAAGCTCAGGGTATTTTCCCTGTTTATGGATAACGGACAACTACTGGCACAGTTACGGCAGTTCCAGCCGAAGAATATCTATGCTTACCCCAGTCACTTGATGCAACTGGCCAGCGCCATTAGTAGCGGCGAGCCCGAGCTGACGGGAGTACAGCGAATTTTCACTGCGTCCGAATTTCTCAAGGCCGGCAGCAGGCAATACATCGAGCAGACCTTCAACGCTCCAGTTTATGATCATTACGGCAGCACTGAATTCAAGGAAATTGCCTGGCAGTGCCCTTACAGCAGCCCGAATAGCGGCTATCATATCAACAAAAATGAAGTGATTTGTGAGATTGTCGATAGTGAAGGCAAGGCGGTCACCAACGGCGACAGTGGCGAGATCGTGGTGACAGATTTGCGCAACAAGGCCATGCCGCTGATTCGCTACCGCATGAATGACCACGGTTTGATGTCATGGCAGAACTGCGACTGTGGCTACTCGGGCCCGGGCTTGCTACCCCTGGGAGGCCGCAGCTCTGACTACATCATACTGCCGTCGCTGGAGCAGATTTCACCGTATTTGATTACCACCAATATCGAAAACGTCGACGGCCTGATTCAATACCAGATCGACCAGCATTCCGCCACCGACATCGTCGCCCGCACGGTATGGGACGGCAGCCCAAGCTCTGATCAACTACGCGCCGTTCACACCGCCATCGACCAGATTATCGGCAATAGTATGACGGTGACGGTAGAGATTTGCGATTCAATATCTGTTGAGGAAAACGGCAAGCTCAAGGTGGTCAAACGCTCAGCCGAGCTTTAAGCTGGGGTCCGCAGTAGATCAGACCTAAGTCCGACAGGCTCCCTCCTACGCCGATTTGAACAGTGCTGCGCGCAGTGATGCAATTAGCTGTAGCTTGCGATCCGCGTAGACCATCAAGGGCAGGCAAAACACCAGGAAAACCACACTGCGCAACAGGCTCTGCATAAGCTCGCTGTCGACATTGATGAAGTGTTGCAACATCAGCACGACACTCACCGCGTATACAAAAGGCGCGTGTATCCCCAACAGGGTAAGCACTATCTGGCGTGGGCTTTTATGCAGGATTCGCAGGGCGTAACCATTGGCCAGTGTCGACACCGTAAAATAAAAAAGCACCGAGGCATAGGCGACACCGGCAATACCGTAACCCAGTTTTATCGCCGCTATATTCAACACCGAACCCAGTAGTAACAGCAGCGGAATAGCCCTGAGAAATACCCGCTGCTGGTCAAACACCACCAGCAGCATCCGGGGTACATTCCAGATCACAGTAAAGAACAGTCCCCCCAGTAACACCTGCAGCACCGGTAGTGCGGGCAGATAGTCCGGCAACAAATAGCGAATGACGAGTCCGATATTCAGTACCAGCAAGCCGAGAAGAATCGGTATCAACCAGGCCAATAACACCATGGGCTTGTCGTATAGATATCCCATTTGAGTCAGGTCAGCACCCTTGCCTTTTTGATACATCAAGCGCGGGAATAGCACCGTGGCCAGGGCCAGCGGTATGTAGTTTATGGTTTCCGAAAAAAATGCCGCCATACTGTAGTAGCCGGTGGCGGTACTATCGAGCAGCCAGAATATAATCAACTTGTCGAGGCTCGCCATCAATTTGGGCGCCACCGCCACAAACAGGATGGGGAAGCCGATACCAATCAAGCCTCGACTGATATGCCAGCGCAAGGCAATCCGCCCGGGCAGATGCCTGCCCCGCAACAGCCAGACAATCAACACCAGGTTCGCCGCCGTCATACCCAACAGCAAACCACCGATGCCCCATACCAGCATAAGCGCCAGACCAAACAGTGAATTCAAAATGGCGTAGGCGATATAGTAGCCAGCCAACAGGAATATCTTCTGCTCACCCTTGAGCTGCTGGGGAATATATAAATGAATAGCGTTGAGGACGAAGGCAAAGGCGCTGAGTCGAATCTCGGCACGGTAGCCGGCGGCGCTATCAAAGCAGGAGAAAACCAGGATCCCCAGGGCAAGCAGTACCGAAACCAACAGACACAAGCCAATAGTGCTGCGACTTATGAGCAGGTTTTCCTGCTCACGGCCCTGGGCCTTGTTAAAAGGCAACTCGCGAGCCACCGCCAGGCTCGATCCCGCAGTCACATAGTTGCCGGTTTCCAGCAAGGCTTTGAAGATATTCCAGACGCCATACAGTGCCGGCCCCAGGAACCAGGCAATAACAATACCCCGCAGTACCGAGATCAACTGAAACAGATAGGTGGCCAGGGAAAAGGCGGTCGCCTCTCGAATAATCTCCTTGCGCTCGGTATTCATGCGCGCCGGGAATCCTGTAGTTCCAACACCGTTTTAGCCAGTGTTAACCGCCAGTCGCGCCAGTCGATATTGCGGGCTCTTGCCCGACCGAGATTGGCGATAAAATCCTGCAAGGCCACGCCCCGGTCATCAGCATGCAGCAGATCTGAAGCCACACAGCGCAAGTAACCCGACCAATTGATGGCGTTAAGACCCACTTTGTAGGCCGGCTGCACCACGGTTTTACCCAGCGCCAGATCGCACAGGTAGGCCGGGAAATTGACACCGGCCTGCACCGCAAAATTGCTATTGCCCCAAAAGCGGGGATTGATTTCTATAAGCTTGGGCGCGCCATCCCGGGCATCGATTTTTACTTCAACTTCCGCCACCCCCTGCCAGCCCCAGTGATCGAAAAAAGGTTGCACGAATTCAAGTAGCTCCGGTTCGTAGCTGGAACGCCCCAAGGCATTGACACCACCGTCCTGGGGCCATTGGCGAAGTTTGTGGCTGGTAAAGAAAACCTGCAAACGGCTGCTGTCGTCATACAACACCGCCACCGAGCGCATACTGCTCACCGGGCCGGGAATAAACTCCTGAATAAAATGTCGCTCCAGATCCAGGGTTTCAAGCACCTGTTGCAGTTGCGCTACCGTGTGGATCAACTGCAGGCCCTGACCGCCGCCGAGATCAGCTCGTGGCTTGATCATCACCTGGTGCTTGCTGTCTTGCCGCAAATAGTGGTCGGCCTCCTGTGCTGAAAACAACAGGGGACAGCCGATACCGAGTTGATGGCAACATGCCAGCGTGCGATCGTTATAGTAGGCGGCCTGCCAGGCGGCAAAATCCGGAAGCAACAGCCGGGTCAGTGCGGTAAAACGGGGCTTTTCCCGCACGAAAGCCTCAATCTGGTTGCCCGGCAGCAGCACATCCGGCCGCGTGGCGTCGACAATTTCCAGCAGTGACTTGGCATAGTGATTATCTCCCAGCGCGGCGCTGTGGAGATAGGGCGGCGTGTAACAGCTATGGGCATCAAACATAAGGCGCCGATTATCCGAGCCGATCACCTGGTAGTTGGCTTGGTGCAGTGCGCGGATAATGGCATGGGATGCATTGCGGGTGGCTTCTGTCACCAACACTCTCATTAACAAACCCGCAACTATCTATTTGGTGTAGCGTTTTAGTAAAAATGTATGCTCATAAATGTCAAACAGCGAGACGTACAGCATCTTCACCAGGGTTTCCTGGCGATAAGGCAGGCAGAGACCGTTAGAGGGGTTATTGAACAGGTTGATGGTGGCATAGAGCTGTTCAATTTTCTGTTCCTGACCCCAGGGATATATCTCGGTCACTAAAAAAGGGCTGAGACCCCGGCCCCGGTGTTCAGGCACCACATATAAATCGTACAGGTAGACGGCTTTGCGGCCTTCAAATGAGAAGTTATATAGCTTGGAGGTACACTCTTTAAGATTAAGCCAGCAATAGCCAACGATTTGATCCCCCTTGAGAATGCCAAAGCAAACCTCACCGAGATTAAAGCGCCGGAGGACCTCTTCACGGGTATTGCCTTTTTTGGCTATCGCCGCCAGACCTTCCAGGCTATCGCGACCGAGTATTTCACAGTGGTAGCCCTCCAGTTCCGCGGGTTTCGGCGGCAAAAAGATTTCGCCATCCTCCTCGACCTCAAAGCAATAGAGATTAAACGGAAAGATAAAGATCTTGAATTTGCTGAGCAGGTCAAATAATAGCCGCGGTGGATCACTATAGCGGACTTTGTGGTATACGTTCTGGAAAAAATGGCCCACGTTCTATCCAATCATGCTGGGTGAATTTTGTTTATTGTTTATACTGTTTCGTCAAAACTTTGCTAAAAACTTCGCCAAAACAGGTTTCATTGTAGCCCACGCCAAAGAAGTTTGCCGATGTCGATTGCCGCTGCGGGCGCTAAGAATATACGCTCTGCGACTCGGAATCCAGCGCGAACCGTGTCCAATAAAAAGGCTAGCGCAGCAGCCTCGAGCTCGCCACCACCAGGCGGCCAGATTTGACAGCGCCACGCTAAAAAGGCACATTCTGCAGCATGGCTCGAACACTGCTGCCCCGAGACCCAATCACCACCGGAGAAAAATAATGGACGACAGCCTTGAGGCGATCCGCGCATTGCGACAAGCCATGGAAAAAGCGGTGATCGGACAATCGGATGCCGTGGAAAAGATCGTCATCAGCTTATTGTGCAACGGCAACCTGTTGCTGGAAGGGCTACCGGGAACGGCAAAAACCCGATCCATCAAAGTGCTGGCCAGCGTCCTGCAGGCAGAGCTGGGAAGAATTCAGTTCACCCCCGACTTACTGCCCGCCGACGTCACCGGCACCGAGGTCTATCATGCAGAGGGCGACCAGCAGCTGCTGACCTTCCAGCCCGGGCCCATTTTTGCCAATCTGGTACTGGCCGACGAAATCAACCGCGCCCCGGCCAAGGTCCAGTCCGCCCTGCTCGAAGCGATGGAAGAGCGCCAGGTTACCGTGGCCGGTAAAACCTACCCCCTGCCGGAGCTGTTCATGGTTTTGGCCACCCAGAATCCCATCGAGCAGGAGGGCACCTATCCCCTGCCGGAGGCCCAGATGGATCGCTTTCTGATGAAAGTGAATATCGACTACCCGGATGATGAGACTGAGCTGGGTATCGTGCGCCTGGTGCGCAGCGAGGAGGATGCGGCTGCGGGGGAACAGGCTCCACGCATTAGCCAGCAGCATATATTCAATGCCCGCAAGGCCATTCATGAGATACATGTATCCGACCATGTGGAGCGCTATATCGTGGCTCTGGTGATGGCGAGCCGCCAACCACAGCGATATCCCGACAGCCCCTTACAAAACTGGATAGAAGTTGGCTCCAGCCCCCGCGCCAGCATCGCCATGGACAAGGCGAGCCGCGCCTGCGCCTGGTTACAGGGCAAGGATTTTGTCGATCCGGACGATGTGCGCTCGATCGCCTCCCCGGTGCTGCGGCACCGTCTCATCCTCAGTTATGAAGCGGCCGCCGAGGGTATCAGCACTGACCAGGTGGTGGCCGAGATCGTCAAACAGGTAGCGGTAGCCTGAACCTCAGGCTGAACCGGAGCCAACACCATGGCAAAATCCAACACCGACAAATCCATCGTGACCGACAACCGCGTCTATGCCAGCCTGGAGCAACTTTGCGCACTGCAGTACCAGGCCAGGGGCTTTAGCTTCCTGCCGAAACAAGCCGTGCACAGTGTACTGGTAGGCCGCCACGCTTCGCGCTTGCGTGGACGAGGCCTGAACTTCGAGGAGCTACGGCACTATCGCGTCGGCGATGACATCCGCACCATGGACTGGAAAGTCAGCAATCGAACCCGAAAACCCCATGTGCGGGTCTACACCGAGGAGCGCGAGCGGCCGGTATTGCTGGTGATAGACCAGCGCCAATGCATGTTTTTTGGCAGTCAGCAGAAGATGAAATCGGTAGTGGCAGCCGAAGCCGCCGCATTGGCGGCCTGGCGGGTACTGGCAGTTGGGGATTGCGTCGGCGCCCTGGTATTCAACGACCGGGAGATCCTGGCGGTGAAGCCCCGCCGCAGTCGCAACACGGTCATGCAGATTCTCCAGCACACCCTGCGCATGAATCACGCCCTGGCATCTGGTGTAGAGCAGGAGTCCGCTGCCGGCCAGCTCAATCGGGCGCTGGTGGAGGCCGAGCGCCTCTGCGGTCACGACTACCTGGTGGTATTGATTAGCGATATGAGCGGCTGGAACGACGCTACGGTAAGAAGCATCAAGCGCCTTTCACGGCACAATAATATTATTGCGACCCTGATCTACGATCCGCTGGAACGGCAACTGCCCAGTCATCAACTCGTTGTGAGTGATGGCGCGCTGCAAATCGAGGTCGATGCCCGCAAGGCCGAGCTGCAACAACAGTTCACCCGGGAGTTTGCCAGCGGTGTCAATTTCCTGCAGGGCGAACTGAAGAAATACCAGGTACCGGTGATCACCGTCGATACCCTACACCCGGTGCAGGATCAAATTCGCGAAGCCCTGGGCAATGCCCAACTGCGGATTCCAGGATGAACGACCTATTTGGCGACAGCTTCGGCAATCCCATGCTCCGCGGCATCGAAGAGATCCAGCTACCGGAAGCTATCCCCTGGTGGCCGCAGACACTCGGCTGGAAACTGCTGGCATCGGCCGCGATCCTATATCTGGGCTACAGGCTAACCCGGGGGGCGCAGCGCTGGTGGCTCAATCGCTATCGCCGCAGCGCCCTCGCCCAACTCGCGCAACTGGAGCAACGCTCCGACGGCGACTACGGCGAGGTGCTCTTTGCCCTGCCGGCGCTGCTAAAAGCAACCGCCCTGCACGCCTACCCCCGGGATGAAGTCGCCGCGCTCAGTGGCGAACACTGGCTGGCATTTCTCGACCAGCACTATAGCGGGCCATCATTTCGCCGCGGCGTCGGTCGCCAGTTGCTGACCATTGCCTACCAGCCCGACAGCCGCTGGCAGCTATCACCACAGGAGGCACAGCAACTGATCCACATGTGCCGACGATGGCTTGGCAAGCACCGCATTGCCAGTGCGGAGGCGCCACAGGCATGATCCTGGAAACCCCATGATTGAGATCGCCCACCCCTGGCTGTTTCTTTGCCTGCCGCTCCCGCTGCTGGTCTACTGGCTGTTGCCTGTCTACAAAGAGAGCAAAGACTCCATCCAGGTGCCTTTCTTCCAGCGGCTGGTAAACCTTACCGGCCAGACCCCGAGCAAAGGTTCCGTGGTATTGCCGCGGAATCTGTTCCAGCGGCTGTGGCTGCTGGTGTCCTGGCTGCTGATCGTCACCGCAATGGCGCGACCTGAATGGCTGGGCGATCCCATCGTGCGCGAAAAATCCGCCCGCGACCTGCTGATTGCCGTAGACCTGTCCGGTTCCATGGAGGTGAAAGACTTCCGCACCACTGACGGCGCGCAGCTATCCCGCCTGGAGGCGGTAAAAACGGTATTGCAGGAATTTGTCGCCCAGCGGCAACACGATCGCCTCGGTTTGATCGTGTTTGGTGACGCGGCCTATCTGCAAGCCCCGTTTACCGAAGATCACACCGCCTGGATGACGCTACTACAGGAAACCGAGATCGGCATGGCGGGCCAGAGTACCGTATTTGGCGATGCCATTGGGCTGGGGATAAAGCTGTTCGAAAACACCGACACCGACAATCGGGTGCTGATCGTACTCACCGACGGCAACGATACCGGCAGCAAAGTGCCGCCGGTCGATGCCGCCAAGGTTGCAGCGCAATACGGCATCACTATCTACACCATCGCCATTGGCGATCCAGCCACCACCGGTGAGGAAGCCCTCGACCTGGAGACATTGCAACGGATCGCCGAGCTGACCGGCGGCGGCTACTACCAGGCCCTCGATCGGCAGCAGTTGGAGCAGGCCTATCATGCCATCAACGAGCTGGAGCCGGCGCTATTTGAATCCCTAAGCCACCGGCCCCGCACCAGCTTGCACCACTATCTCATAGCCATAGTGATTAGCGTCTATCTGCTGTTCTTCACGCTGATGACGGCAGGGTCGCTGTGGCAACGCCGGCGGGGCCACCATGCCTGACTTTACGGCACTGGGCCAACTGCATTTTCTGCGCCCCTGGTGGCTCCTCTGCATTCCAGTTGCCATCTTTTGCATGGCGTATCTTCGTCGTGAGCGGGACTCTATCCGCAAGTGGGCGCCGATTATCGCCCCCCACCTGGCCCGGGCCATGCTGGTGCGCGGCGCCCGTGGCCATAGCTTCAACCCGGTCAGCGTCAGCACCCTACTACTCATGTTGGGCATCATCGCCCTGGCAGGCCCCAGTTGGCAGCGACAGCCCTCGCCCTTTGTTGCGGACAAGGCGGTATTGGTCATCGCCCTGGATTTATCGGGCTCAATGAAGCAGCGTGACGTACAGCCGAGCCGACTGGAGCGGGCCAGGCAAAAAATTGAGGACTTGCTCAAGCTACGCGCCGGCGCCCGCACCGGCCTGATCGTCTACGCCGGCAGCGCGCACAGTGTCATTCCGCTGACCAACGACCCGGACATCCTGCGCAATTTCCTGGCCGCGGTCGAGCCTGAGATGATGCCCCGGGCCGGTAAATTCGCGGAGCGAGCACTGCCCATCGCCGGGCAAATGTTGCGCGACTCGGAACTACCGGGAACGCTATTGCTGGTGACCGACGGTGTCGGGCCGCATACAGAACAGGCCTATAGCGATTACTTTGCCCAAAACGACGATCAACTGCTGGTGCTGGGTATCGGCAGGCAGGCGGGGGACGAGGGTATCGGCGAAAAGGATATACCTTTGCAGCGCGACGCACTTCAGTCGCTCGCCGGCGCCACCGGCGGCTACTACCAGGACCTGAGCCTGGACAGCCGCGATGTCGAGCGGCTCAATCGGCGGGTTGACACGCACCTGCTCGATGTCGAGGACAGCAGTCGACCCTGGGTCGACTTTGGTTACTACCTGATTTTTCCCCTCGCACTCATCTATCTGCTGGAGTTCCGCAAGGGCTGGACCCTGCACTGGGGCCTCGCGGCGGTGATAGTCCTTGCTGCGGGAACCAGCCCCAACACCCATGCCGACGACCGCCGCTTTATCGATTGGTGGTTGACTGCCGACCAACAGGGGCGCTATTACTTCGAGCGCGGCGACTATGGCGCCGCGGCCCAACGCTTTGAGGACACCGCGTGGCGCGGCGTCGCTTATTACCTCGACGAAAATTTCAGCGCCGCTGTCGAGACCTTCGCCCAGATAGAAACCACCGAGGGGCTATTCAATCTGGCCAATGCCTGGGCCCAGAGCCAGAACTACGTCTACGCGGTGCGCAGCTATGATCGGCTGCTGGCGCAGGCGCCGGGTCATCCGGGAGCGAACAAAAATCGCGCCATCGTGCAGGCCATCATCGACGAAATCAACCGCATGAGTGAAAGCCAGCAGGGTGAACCGGGAGAACAAAGCCAGCAGCTCGGGGACGAGCCCCTTCGCGCCGAGGGCGCCGACAGGAAAGAGTGGGGTAAAAAGGAGATCGTGCAGTTATCCGCGGATGAGATTTTGGCCGATGAACGCATTCGCGAACTGTGGTTGCGCCAGGTACAGCAGAACCCATCCATTTTCCTGAGCATTAAGTTCCTGATGCAACTGCAACAGGAGGACGCCGATGATTCGCCATCCCCGGACTAAAACGCGATCTAGAACGCGAACTTATACATCACTGTACTACTCAAGCTGGATCTCCACGCTACTGTTGTTGCTTGCCGGCGGCGCCCTGGCAGACCAGCTAAATCCCTCCCTGGCCGAACTGCAAGACAGTGGCCGACTGCAACTAAAAGCCTGGCTTGAACCGCAACAGGCTATCGTCGTCAAGCAACAGGTGGTTCTGAATATTGAGATCAGTAGCGACACCTGGTTCACCGCCGGCACTCGCATCGCTCGCCTTGAGGTCGAGGACGCGGTGGTGCTGCGGCGGCAGAGCTTTGCCGTCAACTCGACCCGCCGTGAAGGGGGTAAAACCTTCACGGTACAGTTGTGGAGTATCGCCCTCTACCCCCAGCGGGCAGGTCACTTTGAACTGCCACCGCTGTCGCTGACGCTATCGGTAGCAGGAGAAAACCGTCAGGCCATTCAGGGTCAGTTGACAACACCGGCCCTCGGCTTCGAGGTCGAGCTGCCCGCCGGCCTGCAAGCCCGGGAGAGCTGGATCACCGGCACCGGCTTCCGCGTGCAGGAAAGCTATAACCGCAAGCTGGACGCACTACAGCCGGGGGATGCAGTACAACGGCAGATTACCTTTGTCGCCGAAAATATGGCGGCGATGATGTTGCCCGAGCTGGTCGCCAGGGAGCAGCCTGGCCTCGCCGTATACCAGAAGCCCTCGCAACTAGATGACGACAATAACCGCGGCGCCTACCGCGCACGGCGCACCGAATCGATCACCTACCTGATTGAAAGGCCAGGCCGCTACCTGCTGCCGGCGCGCACTTATTACTGGTGGGATCTGGATACCCGGACCCTGCAGCAGGCGACCCTGCCGGAACGGCTACTGGATGCCAGCGCGGGAGCAGCCACCGCAGTGGCCCAGCCGACAGCAACAGCGCCAGACCGAAATCCCTGGCGACTGCCGGTGCTGCTCGCCTGCGGCGTGATAGTCATCCTGGTGATAGGCACGCTGTGGCACAGGCGACGCAGGCAGCGGCGCGCCCCGAGCCAAAGCCCCGGCAAAGTCACCGATCGACAACTGTATCGACAACTGCAATCAGCGCTACAGCAAAGGGATTGGCAGCAATTGGTGCAAACCCTGTACC
>CBDUUA010000011.1:0-14416 GCA_965370135.1 uncultured Cellvibrionales bacterium | reverse complement strand
GATCATGTGCATATAGCGTCGTCGAATTATCTCACCGGTTCGCGCATGGTAACGAATTCCTCTGCCGCCGTGGGATGAATACCAAGAGTACTGTCCAACTGCCCCTTGGTGACCCCCGCATGCATGGCCACCGCCAGGCCCTGGATAATCTCCCCGGCGTCCTCGCCGACCATATGGATACCGACGACTTTGTCGGTGGCATTATCCACCAGCAACTTCATAAAGGTACGGCTTTCGTTGCCACTGAGGGTATTCTTCATATGCTTGAAATTGCTTTCAAAGACGCTGATATCAGCATGGGTTGCAAGCGCCTTTTCTTCGGTTAGACCCACGCAGGCGATATTGGGCTGACTGAAAACCGCAGTGGGGACTAAATGGTAATCCAGCGGTTCGCTACCACCGCCAAATAAATGCTTCGCCAGTACCATAGCCTCGGCCAGTGCGACCGGCGTCAATTCCTGAGAGTGGATGATATCACCCAGGGCATAGATTGAAGGCACTGAGCTCTGGTAGTACTCATTAACGTTTACGATACCCCGATCGTTTAGCTGCAGATCGACATGTTCCAGGCCGAGATTGTGGAAGTTCGGTTTTCTGCCGGTTGCGTAAAGCACGGTTCCCGCCTCGATCTGCCGGCCGTCACTCAGTGTCACTTGCAGTAGACCCTGGGCATTTTTTTCTATGCTTTCGACATTGGTGTTCAGTGATAACCGCAGCCCTTTGCGCGCAACCTCCTCGGTGATTACAGCCCTGACTGAATGGTCGAAATGCCGCAGCAAAATATCGCCCCGATACACCAGATGAGTCTCAACACCCAGGCCATTGAAGATGCCGGCAAATTCAATGGCGATATAACCACCACCGACAATCACCATGGTATCGGGCAATTGCGGTAAATCGAACACATCGTTAGAGGTGATGACATGCTCCCTGCCGGGAAAGTCGGGCACAAAGGGCCAGCTTCCGGTGGCAATGAGTATGTGCTTGCAGGATAACTGCCGCTGGCCATCGACGGCCACCGTATGGGGCCCAAGGATAGACCCGTGACCATCGATTAATTCGACCTCGGCGGTGCCCAATATATTCTGGTAAATACCGTTGAGGCGGGAAATCTCGGTGCGACGATTATTTTTGAGCCGCTGCCAATCGAAAGCAATATCCCCCACCTGCCAACCAAAGCCGCGAGCATCCTCGAAGGACTCACTGAAATGCGAAGCATAGTAGTAGAGTTTCTTGGGTACACAGCCGACATTGACGCAGGTGCCGCCCCAATAGCGGTCTTCAATGATCGCCACTTTAGCGCCCATGGCCGATGACATCCGGGCAGCGCGAACACCACCGGAGCCGCCGCCGATAACAACGAGATCATAATCGTATTGACTCATAAATTCCTTACTCCTCGTGTTGATGGCGCCCGCCAAACCATCGCAATCGACTCTCGAGTTTGACCACATCGCCAACGATCAACAAGGTGGGAGCGCTCAATTTTTTGTCGGCAATATCAGCGACGATGGTATCGAGCTGACCGATGACAACCCGCTGTTTCAAGGTGGTGCCTTGCTGCACCAGGGCGATCGGTGTGCTGCCATCGCGGCCATGGGCCATCAGCGCCTCACAGATAAAGGGCAAACTGGACAGCCCCATATAAAACACCACGGTCTGCCCCGGGTTGACCAGTTCTTGCCAGTTGAGATCGGTGGTGCCATCTTTTAGGTGGCCGGTCACAAACCGTACCGACTGGGCATAATCCCGGTGCGTCAGCGGGATACCCGCATAGCAGGCGCAACCCGAAGCAGCAGTAATACCCGGTATGACCTGGAAAGGAACGCCGTGTTCCGCCAACTGCTCGATTTCTTCACCGCCGCGACCAAAAATAAACGGATCGCCACCCTTGAGACGCAATACCCGCTTGCCCTCTTTGGCGTAGCGAAGTAACAGCGCATTGATTTCCTGTTGCGGCAGTGCGTGCTGATTTCTCGCCTTGCCCACGTAAATGCGCTCGGCATCGGCGCGACACATATCGACGATGGCGGGAGCCACCAGTCGATCATAGAGCACCACATCCGCTTTTTGCATCAAGCGGTGTGCCTTGAAGGTCAGCAAATCGGGATCTCCCGGACCGCCACCGACCAGATACACCTCGCCCCTGGCGGTATCCCCTGGCGCCTCCAGGGACTGCTCCATCAAGGCAACGGCCTCGGGCTCGCGTCCGGCCAGTATCATTTCAGCAATGGGCCCCTGCAATACGTCTTCCCAAAAACGACGTCGCTGGGCAGCATCGCCCACGGCTTGCTTCACCCGCTGGCGAAAGCCCCGGGCAAAGTTCGCCAGGCTGCCATAGCCTGCCGGAATACTGGACTCCAGCATCGCCCGCAGCATGCGGGTCAATACCGGCGAGCCGCCACCACTACTCACCGCGATAGTCACCGGATTGCGGTCGACAATAGCGGGAAAAATAACACTGCAGAGGTCGGGCTGGTCAACGACATTTACCGGTATGCGTCGCTGTCGGCACAGCTCGGAAATACGTGCGTTCACAGCGCTGGCATTGGTGGCGGCGACTACCAGGATTTTACCCGACAGGTCATTGTCGTCGAACTCCCTGTACAGCACTTCCCCCTGTGCTTGCATCACCATTGTCGCCAGGGCATCGTTGATATCCGGCGCCACCACCGTCAATTGCGCTCCCGCTTTAAGTAACGGTCGCGCCTTGCGCGTGGCGATGTCGCCACCGCCCAGCAACAGCACCGGTTGATCTCGAATATTAAAAAACAGGGGCAGGTAATCCATAGTGCAATCCGTATACCGCCGATCTATTTCGGCAATAGTGTTAACACCGCAAAAGTCACGGTATATTTTTTTAGAGTATCTACAGGCTTTCGATGCCGCCCATATACCTGTGCAATGCCGACGGCAGCCGGATCGAGCCGTCAGCCTGCTGGTAGTTCTCGACCACCGCCACCAGGGTGCGCCCCACCGCCAGACCGGAGCCATTGAGTGTGTGCAGATATTCGGGTTTACCGGTTTCAGGGTTGCGCCACCGGGCCTTGAGTCGGCGCGCTTGATAGTCACCAAAATGACTACAGGAGCTGATTTCACGGTAGGCACTTTGACCCGGCAGCCACACCTCAAGGTCATAGGTTTTCTGCGCAGAAAACCCCAAATCACCGCCACAGAGCACCACCTTTCTATAGGGCAGTTCCAATAGTTGCAGGATCGTTTCCGCATCCCCGGTCAATTGCTCGAGTGCCGCATCGGCAGCGCCCGGGGCCACCATTTGCACCAACTCCACTTTTTCAAACTGGTGTTGGCGTATCATGCCCCGGGTATCCTTACCGTGACTACCCGCCTCGCTGCGAAAACAGGGGCTGTGACAAACCATTTTAATGGGCAGCGACTCGGCGATTTTATCGCGCATGATATTGGTGACCGGCACCTCGGCGGTAGGTATCAGGTAGAGCCCCTGCTCAGTATCGATGCGAAATAAATCCGCCTCAAATTTGGGCAGTTGGCCGGTGCCCTCCAGGGATTTGCTGTTGACCAGATAGGGAACATTGACCTCGGTATAGCCATGGACTTCGGTATGGGTATCGAGCATTAGCTGAATCAATGCGCGATGCAGGCGCGCCATGGGCCCCCTCATGACCGCAAAGCGCGCACCGGTGATTTTTGCCGCGACATCAAAATCGAGAAATTCATTGCTGGCGCTCAGTTCGACATGATCCAGCGGTTTGAAATCGAAGTGTCGGGGTTCGCCCCAGCGACTGATCTCTATATTGTCACTCTCACTGTTGCCGGCGGGCACATCGTCCTGGGGCACATTGGGGATACCCATAAGCAGTTGTTCGATCTGCAGCTGTACCTGCCGCGACTGCTCGACCGTGTCATCGAGCTGCTGCGACAGCCGCTCGAGAGTTTCCGCGACCGTCTGTTTGGCCTGCTCCACCGTGGCGCCCTGCTGGACCAGTTCGCCGATTTTTTTTGACGCCTGCTTGCGCTCGGACAATAAGCGCTGGCTGTTGATGTCCAGCGCCTTGCGGCTGGCATCGAGGGCGTTAAAACTGTCGATGTCGAGTTGATAGCCTTTTTTTTGCAGGCCTGCGACAACCTCATCAGGGTGTTTTCGAATGCGTTTGATATCAAGCATGTTGAACCCGTAGTAGAGTGAAACCCATGTTAAGTGAAACCACAGCAAAAGAAATCCGTATTAGAAAAATTGCCGCGCCAGCCAAATGGAGCAGGCTACGGCCACCAGGCACAGGGTGACGGTGCCAACAACATAAGCCAGGCTGAGCCAGGGGTGGCCGCGTTCAAAGAAGTTAACGGCTTCGAGAGAAAACGAAGAAAACGTAGTGAAGGCGCCCAGGGTGCCGGTCATCAGCAGGCTTTTTAAGTGCGGGTGCCAGATTTCTTTTTCGAGCACATAGACATAGACAACACCGATCACAAAAGACCCCAGGATATTGACCAGCATGGTGCCGATATACACGGTGTGGTGTACGTCAAAAATGCGATTGAAGTAATTGCTCAAACCAAAACGGCCCATTGCACCCAGGGCGCCGCCAAGCGCTACAACCAACAGGGTGGTCGCTAATGACGGCATGGATTACCTCGAAGGAGAACTAACATAACGCCGCTGGGTACTGCTCTGGTCAAGGGAACGCAGGTACTCGAGTTTTTGCAATATTTTCTTTTCCAGACCCCGGTCTACCGGCTCATAGAAACGCTCGTCCGCAAGTGGCTCAGGCAGGTAGTTCTCCCCCGCCGAATAGCCTCCCGGCTCGCCGTGTGAGTAGCGATAGTCGGCGCCGTAGTCCATTGATTTCATCAGCTGGGTGGGCGCATTGCGCAAATGCATCGGCACCTCGTAGTCTGGGCCCGCACACACCACTTTTCGCATGGCGTTGAAGGCCGCGTAGACCGCGTTGCTCTTGGCCGCACAGGCGAGATAGATAACCGCCTGCGCCAGTGCCAGTTGCCCCTCCGGGCTACCGAGACGCTCCTGCACGTCCCAGGCATTGAGTGCCAGGCTCAGCGCCCGTGGATCGGCATTGCCGACATCCTCACTCGCCATGCGCACCACCCGGCGCGCGATGTACAAGGGGTCGCAGCCTCCTTCGAGCATTCTCACCAGCCAGTAGAGCGCACCGTCAGGGGACGATCCCCGCACCGCTTTGTGCAGGGCAGATATCTGCTCATAAAACAGGTCGCCACCTTTATCGAAGCGGCGCACATCGCCACTGAACAACTGTTTGGCGAGATCGGGGCTGATGCAAACCGAGCCATCACTCTGTCGCCCCAGGTCCGAGGCGATTTCGAGCAGGTTGAGGCCGCGCCGTGCATCACCGTCTGCCACTCTCGCGATCTGTTCCAGCATATCGCCTTCTATTTGCACCGGGGTCTTGCCCAGGGGGCTGCGTTTGTCCTGCAGTGCATTGTTCAATATCACCGCGATATCCCGGGTCTGCAGCGACTTGAGTACATAGACGCGACAGCGTGATAACAAGGCATTGTTGAGCTCGAAAGAGGGGTTTTCTGTGGTGGCGCCAATAAATACAATGGTACCGTCCTCGATATGGGGCAGGAAGGCATCCTGTTGCGCCTTGTTAAAACGGTGCACCTCGTCGATGAACAGAATGGTTTTACGATCACCCTGGCTCTTGTGCTGACGCGCCACCTCGATAGCCTGGCGAATTTCCTTAACACCGCTCAAGACCGCGGATAGGGTCTCGAAATGCGCATCCACACAGCGCGCAATGAGTCTCGCCAGGGTAGTCTTGCCGACCCCCGGCGGCCCCCAAAAGATCATCGAGTGGATCTGGCCGGCTTCCAGCGCCTCGCGCAGTGGCATACCGGGGCCCAGTATGTGCTGCTGACCACAGTATTCCTGCAGCGTCTGCGGGCGCACTGCTGCCGCTAATGGCTGGTAGCCGCCATCGGCAAACAGGCTGTCACTCATCACGCAGTACATCCACGCCCTCGGGGGGCTCAAATTCAAACAGCGCGGGGTCGAGGGTCGGGTTGTGCTCGATGGCAGACATTTGCAGCTGCGTAGTCTGGCCCAGTGTATCTTCGAGTATCAGGCGCGCCAGCAGGCCATTTTCAAAGCGAACCAGCATCGCCCGGAAAAGACTCTGCTCATCCCGCGGCAACAATTGGTATTGGCCATCGACCTCACTCACCTTGTAGTGAGCGCCAATGGATTCGATATCACCGCTGAGCAGCAGCGCGGGGGTGCTACCGAGGTCATCATTGTAGTTGCTGACCACGACCTGCTGCAGGTCTTCTTCGTAGCGCCAGATGTGGTTGCCGTCCACCACGATCAGTTGTTCGAAAGGTGCACGGCTAAGCCAGCGCAACTTACCGGGGCGCAACGCATACAAGGTGCCCTCGCTCTGCTGCACCAACACCTGATCCTGGTCATAGATTTGTTGTACAAATTCGGCGCGGTAGCTGGTGATGCCGGCCAGTGTTTCGCTGAGGCGGCTCAGCGCATCGCTATGAACATGCCCCGCGCTAGAGCACAGCAGCACCAGCAGCCATCGCTGAAAATTATTTGTTAGTGACAAGGACGACAAGAGTGACAAGGGTGACAAGGTTTAGTCTCCTGGAGGTGGTGGCGCCAATACTTCGCGCTGGCCATTGCTACCCATGGGGCTGACAACACCGGTCTCTTCCATGGTTTCAATCATGCGTGCGGCTCGATTATACCCGATGCGCAGCTTGCGCTGGACCGCAGATATGGATGCTTTGCGACTTTGGGTGACAAAATGTACGGCCTCATCGTATAGCGCATCGGCTTCGGGGTCATCTTCACCGCCGCCACTGCCCGGGTTGCTATAACCCGGCACGAACTCATTGGCGCCGTCCTCCAGTAAATCCTCGATATAGTTGGGCTCGGCGCGCTGTTTCCAGTCTTCCACCACCTTATGGACTTCGTGGTCATCGACAAATGCGCCATGTACCCGCACCGGCAGACCGGTACCCGGTGGCAGGTAAAGCATATCGCCATGGCCCAGTAACTGCTCCGCGCCACCCTGGTCAAGAATGGTGCGCGAATCTATTTTTGACGATACCAGGAATGCGATCCGCGTGGGGATATTGGCTTTGATCAGCCCGGTGATGACATCGACCGAGGGGCGCTGGGTTGCCAGTATCAGATGAATACCTGCCGCCCTTGCCTTCTGGGCAATGCGTGCAATCAACTCCTCGACTTTTTTGCCGACGATCATCATCATGTCGGCAAATTCGTCAATCACCACGACGATAAAAGGCAGTGGCTCCAGGGTCGGGGCCTGGGTGATTTCAGGTACGCCAATGCCCGCCGCGTCGGCATCGAACTGCCACAGGGGGTCGGCAATGGGGTTGCCGCTGGTGATGGCATCTTTCACCTTGCGGTTATAGCCCTGCAAATTTCGCACCCCCAGCGCGGCCATTTGTTTATAGCGCCGCTCCATCTCGCCGACACACCAACGCAGGCCGCTGGCGGCGTCTTTCATGTCAGTGATAACCGGCGTCAACAAGTGCGGGATGCCATCGTAGATCGACAACTCCAGCATCTTGGGATCCACCATGATCAAGCGCACCTGATCCGGGCTCGCCTTATAGAGGAGGCTCAGCAGCATGGCATTGACCCCCACCGACTTACCGGAGCCGGTGGTGCCCGCCACCAGCAGGTGGGGCATTTTGGCGAGATCCGCGATTACCGGCACCCCGGCGATATCATGGCCCAGCGCCAGCGACACCGGTGAGCGGGCATCTTCGAAGGCTTTTGACGACAGTACCTGGGACAGGAATACCATCTCTCGATCTTCGTTGGGAATCTCTATGCCGACAAAGGACTTGCCGGGTATTACTTCGACCACCCGCACACTCACCACCGACAGGGAGCGCGCCAAATCCTTGGCCAGGTTGGTGATCCGGCTGACTTTGACCCCGGGAGCGGGATCTATTTCGAAGCGAGTGATCACCGGGCCCGGATAGACATCTCGCACCACAGCTTGGATGCCAAAGTCGTCCAGCTTGTGCTCGAGGCGCTGCGACAGCGTGCGCAGGGCCTCTTCGGAATAGCCTTTTTTATCTGATGCGGTCGGCGCATCCAGCAACGATAGCTGCGGCAATTCACCGTTGCCACTGGGTTTGAACAAACTGACCTGTTTCTCTTTGAATATGCGCTTGCCCTGGGCCACCGGTTTTGGCACCGGCGTGATTTTCATCTTCGGCTGCAGCTGTTTTTCCACCTTCTTGACTTCTTTTTTATAGCTGTCCTGCCGTTTCTTGCGGGCCTTGCGTCGCTGCAGGCTTTCGCGCCATCGGCCGTAGCCGTTGCGCGCCTGGCACTGCAGCCAGCGCCAGCATTTGATCGCCATGCGACCGGTATCATCCATCAATTTAAACCATGACAAGCCGGTAAAAATGGTCACGCCGAACAGGAACAGCGCCAGCAGTAACAAGCGCGCCCCGGTAATACTGAAGATGTTCAGGCTGCGGCCGCCAATCTCAAAGCCAAGAATGCCACCGGCGCCCTCAGGCAGCAGGGCCGTGTCACCGACATTGATATGGGATAAGCCGGTAGCGCTCAACATTACCAGGCAGAAACCACCCACCCGCACCGCGAAGTGGAGCCAGTCAAAATGCTCGGGTTGTTGGCGCTCACGAAAAATAAGCCAAGCCCGGTAACCCAGTAATATGGGAAATAGAAAGGCCATATAGCCGAACAGCATATAAAAGATATCGGCGATATAGGCGCCGGCAACGCCACCGGCATTGCGAATACTGTTGCCGCTGCCGGTTTGCGACCAGCCCGGATCGGCGGCGCTATAAGTGCTGAGGGCAATAAACACGTAGATACAGACGACGGCAAAGCCGATAAAAGCGCCTTCGCGCAGCCGGTAACCGAGCAGTTCTGACATTCCGGGTTTTGCCGGCACCGCCTTTGCGGCTGTTTTTCGTTTTGCCAAAGTGTTGCCTACCCCTATATTCAGCCCTATATTCAGCCCGTTTTAACACTCAATAGTATGGCTTTAATTATGTTATCTATCAAACAGATAAATATTTTTGTTACAGTAAAACATCACTGTAAGCCAGCATCCGCAACAGACCCTGTCAGCAGCGATTCGAATCAGCGCGGCATTATAGCGGCTACTGGCTTTTTGGTGGGGTATTTGTTCAAATTGCTGCTGCGATATTTCTAGCCGGCCCCTGCCCGATGGGGCCAGACACCGCCACCAGCCATGGGAACCCCTCAATGAGCGATGCACAACATTATCCACTGATCATCCTGGGCTCCGGCCCGGCCGGCTACAGCGCGGCGGTGTACGCCGCCAGGGCCAATTTATCCCCGGTACTGCTGACCGGCATGCAACAGGGAGGGCAGCTCACCACCACCACCGATGTCGACAATTGGCCCGGTGACGCCGACGGCGTACAGGGCCCTGAATTAATGATGCGGATGCAAAAGCATGCCGAGCGCTTTGATACCCAGGTGATATTTGACCATATCCACACCGTAAAACTGGGGCAGCAGCCGTTCAGCCTGCAGGGCGACCAGGGAGGGTATAGCTGCGACGCCCTGATTATCGCCACCGGCGCATCTGCACAGTACCTCGGCCTGCCCTCTGAGGAGGCGTTCATGGGCAAGGGCGTTAGTGCCTGCGCCACCTGTGATGGCTTTTTCTACCGCCAGCAAAAAGTGGTGGTGGTCGGTGGCGGCAATACCGCCGTGGAAGAAGCCCTCTACCTATCCAATATTTGCTCGGAAGTTACCCTGGTTCACCGCCGGGACGCACTGCGAGCCGAGAAAATGCTGCAGCAAAAGCTGCTGGAGCGAGTAGAAAACGGCAATATCACCATGTGCTGGAGTCATGAACTTGACGAAATTCTCGGCGATGAGACCGGCGTCACCGGTGTTCGGGTAAAGAGCAAGCTCGACGGCAGCACCTCCGAACTGGAGGCCAGCGGTGTCTTTATCGCCATCGGCCACACACCAAACACTGAAATTTTCAAGGATCAACTTGAGATGATCAACGGCTATATCACGATTCGCAGTGGCACTGAGGGCAATGCCACCGCCACCAGCATTGCCGGCGTGTTTGCCGCCGGCGATGTTGCGGATCACGTCTACCGGCAGGCGGTCACCTCCGCCGGCTCCGGCTGTATGGCCGCTCTTGACGCCGAGAAATACCTCGACTCCCTGCAGGCAAAGGCGTGATATGGGCCACGCGCCCTACTGGCTGGATCCAGCAGAGCTGGACTTTCCCGACCCCAGCCTGGCACTTGAGGAGCCCAACGGGCTGTTAGCGCTGGGCGGCGACCTGGCGCCCGAACGCATTGTCACCGCGTATCGCCAGGGCATATTTCCCTGGTATGAAGAGTCACAGCCGATACTCTGGTGGTCGCCGAACCCGCGCGCGGTACTGCTTCCCGCGCAACTTCATCTATCTCGCTCCTTGCGCAAGACCATCAATTCCGGCTGTTTTACCGCCAGTATTGACCGCCATTTCCACCGTGTCATAGAGCACTGCGCCAGCCTGCGCGAAAACCGGGAAGGCACCTGGATAAGTCCCGCGATGAAGCTCGCGTACAATACCTTACACCAGCAGGGCTATGCCCACTCCATAGAGATTTTGCAAGACGGTGAGCTGGTGGGTGGTCTCTACGGCCTGGCTCTGGGCCAGGTATTTTTTGGCGAATCCATGTTCAGCCTGCGAAGCAATGCCTCCAAGGTCGCCCTTTTCGTGTTGTGCCGGTCACTGCAAGAGTTCGGCTTTCAGTTTATAGACTGTCAGGTGAGCAGCCAGCATCTACAATCCATGGGTGCCCGCAATATGCCCCGGTCACGGTTTGTGCAACTACTGCGACACTACGCGGCGGCCCCTGACCCGACCGGCCATTGGCAACTACCCGGGCAATTTTGCCCGCTGAGCACAAAATGAGCCCCCTGGCAGGCCTCAAAATCTACGCGACCTACCCCCACGATTGCAGTTATATCGAGGGCAAACAGGCGACGACGGTATTTATCGACCCCAAAGCAGATGTCGATCAGCGCTTGTATAGCCGCTTATCGGAGTGCGGCTTTCGTCGCAGTGGCCCCCATATTTACAAACCTCACTGTGAGCAGTGCAATGCCTGCATCCCCAGCCGGGTGCCACTAGCCCGGTTTACACCCAATCGCACCCAGCGCAAACTGCTGAATCGCAATCGCGACCTGCAACTCATGCCTCTGGCCAATATTGACGATGATGCCATCTACCGCTTGTACCATGACTATATTTGCCACCGCCATGGCGACGGCGATATGTATCCACCGAGCCGCGAGCAGTACGCGTCGTTCCTCTCCAACGCCCAGGGGCTGACCCGCTACCTTGGTTTCTCCCTCGACGGCGAGCTGCTTGCAGTCGCCGTCGTTGATCAACTCGACAATGCCGTGTCGGCGGTTTATACCTTTTATGATTGCCGCCTCGATCGTCGCAGCCTTGGCACCTGGGCGATATTGCGGCAGATTGAGTGGGCGCGGCAATTGGGACTGGACTATCTTTATTTGGGCTACTGGATCAAAGAAAGCCCCAAAATGGCGTATAAAAGCACCTTCCGGCCGCTGGAGATACTTCGCGACGGACGCTGGATCACTGCCCTCCCGCCAGCGAAAAAAGTGAATAAACTTTGATTTTTCGCTCAATTCGTGGACAATGCGCCCTGCTTGGGAATTTAACCACGCACATTTAACCACCACAAAGCATATTCAAGAGGGAGCAATTGCATGGCAAAAGAAGAACAAATCGAGATGGAAGGTGAAGTGATCGACACACTTCCCAATACCACCTTTCGTGTCAAACTCGAAAACGATCATGTCGTGACTGCCCACATCTCCGGAAAAATGCGCAAAAACTATATCCGCATCCTCACCGGGGATAAGGTCAAAGTAGAATTGACCCCCTACGACTTGAGCAAGGGCCGCATTACCTATCGCGCCCGCTAAGCCCTGCAGCGGGCCTCGCTCCTCCCCTGAGACCCCACCCTCCCCTAGACCTCGCTGATTCCTGTGTTCGACATGCTGCTTACAGCTTGAATTCCTGCATCATGGTCGGCACCACAGTATGCCACCCCAGTTGCTCATTGATGCGACGTCTAAACTGATCAATGGCTTTTTCTTCGCCGTGCACCAAAAAGCACTTGTGCGGCGCCAGTCCTTCACTGTGTTGTAACCACTGCAACATTTCGCGGTAATCCGCATGGGCCGATAAACCATCCAGCTTTTCCACCTCGGCCTTGACGCGCACATAATGGCCGTGGATTTTTATTTCCTGCTCCCCCTCCAGCAAGCGGCCACCACGGGTGCCACCTGCCTGGTAGCCCACAAACAACACGGCATTATTTTCATTCGGCAACAGGCGTTTCAGGTGATGTAATACCCTGCCTCCTGTAGCCATGCCACTGGCCGAAATAATGATATGGGGGTAGCGAATATCGCCAAGGGCTATCGACTCCTCCACATCTCGCACATAGGTCACCCGGGAAAAGACGGCTTTACAGGCACTGTCGCTGATACGGTGCTCGTCGGGGTACTGGCAGAAAAGGCGCGAGGCATTGACCGACATGGGGCTGTCGAGGAATATCGGCAACTCTGGAATCCGGTCTTTTGCCATCAGGTCTGCGAGCAGATAAATGATGGTCTGGGCACGACCTACGGCAAAACTGGGTATCAACAATATGCCACCACGCTGTATCACCCGGGTAATAATGCCGGCAAGGTGCTCCCGCGGGTCGGCACCGTTGTGCAGGCGATCACCATAGGTCGACTCCAACACCAGGTAGTCACAGGGAGGCACCGGTACCGGTGGATTCATCAGTACATCATGCTGCCTGCCGACATCACCGGAAAACACAATGCGCTTGCCCTGGGCTTCTACCAGCACCAGGCTGGAACCGAGTATATGCCCTGCGCGAAGAAAGCTGATGGTGATATCCCCAATACAGAATGTCTCCTCATAGTCGCAGTTGACAAATTGCTCCAGGGCGTGAATCGCATCGGGCTTTGTGTATAGCGGCAGTGCCGGCTTATGCTTGCTGGCGCCCACTCGATTCAAAAACCTGGCCTCTTCTTCCTGAAGATGACCGCTGTCAGGCAGCAACAGCCGACAAAGGTCGGCGGTGCCTCGAGTACAGTAAACCGGACCGCTAAAACCACTGCGGGTCAACACCGGCACAAAACCGGAGTGGTCGATATGGGCATGGGTCAACACCACGGCATCGAGCGCCGCCGTATCGATGGGCAGGGGGTTCCAATTGCGCTGGCGCAAATATTTGTAACCCTGAAACAGGCCGCAATCGACCAGAATGCGGGTGCTGTCCGTCTCCAGCAAAAACCTCGAGCCGGTAACGGTGTTGGTGGCGCCTAGAAATTTTAGCTTCATGGGCTTATCCGCCGTTGCTGAATTGCTGGCTAGTCCGACAAATAATACTCGATTGTGGAAACGACGCGCACCTTCTTGATATGGGGGGTATTGCTGTCGCGATCGGCAATCGAAAACTGGCCCTGTCGCGCCACTTTTATCTTGCCCAGGGTACTCTCTGAGTCGCGGGCAAACTGCAGGGCGACCTTGCGAGCATTGCGGGTCGCCTCCGCGATCATGCCAGGTTTGATCGTGTTGAGGCCTGAAAACAGAAACCGCGTCTGATCACCGTATTGCTGCCCGCCGATAACAATGCCCTGCTTGCCCAGCGACAGGGTCTTGCGCATCGTGCTGCGCACGCGATCAATATTACTGGAATACAGGGTGATGATGACATTGGCCGTATAGCGAAAACCTTCGATTCGATCATTGCCGTAATTCTGCGCTTGCTTGTCGACAATGGCCGGTGGACCAACGGAAATCTCGCTGTACTCAAAGCCGTTGTCAGCAAGAAAAGCCTGAACCAATTCGGTTTTTTTCTCGATGGCATCGTATAGGCCCAGCAAGTCATTGCCGACTTCACTAAAGCGGATAGGCCAGATTGCCACGTCTGCAGTGACCTCCTTTTCCGCCAGGCCCTTGACCACCACACTGCGATCAAGAGCCTTCATTTGCAGCATCGCAGTGCTCACTTGCAAGCCGAAACCCAATAGACCCAGGCACAATAGACCGCCCAATATCGCAGCAGATAATGCAGCAGATAATGCAGTGGGCAAATCAGTCAGTTGACGCATTGGATATACTCCAGAACAGGCTTGCTCAAAAAGGACGATTATACACGGACTGGCGCTCTTGTAGTCGCTGTCGGCAGGTTATTGAAGCCTGGAAGGCAAGGCGTTTCGCTGCAGAATGCTGCTTGAATACAGGCCCCAGGGGGGGCAATGGCACTGAATTAAGCGACGTCCTCTGCAGGGTGGAATTTAAGTATTTTCCAATCCATAAATGCGTTGGTATAGCATTTAATT
>CBDUUA010000010.1:0-14822 GCA_965370135.1 uncultured Cellvibrionales bacterium | reverse complement strand
CAAATCGTACTATCGGTTATCTCGATATCGGTTACAATGGCCGATTTTGTCGGCCCCAGGGTCGGTGGATAGTGGTTTGAGATAGCGGAGTCAGACACCATGCCCATCTACGAATATCAATGCCAGGCGTGTCAGCAGCACCTGGAGCGACTGCAGAAGATCAGTGACGAGCCGCTGCGAGAGTGCCCGGCCTGTCATGAACCGGCGCTAAAAAAGCTGGTGTCTGCCAGCGCTTTTCGTCTGAAGGGCGGCGGCTGGTATGAAACAGATTTTAAGACCGGCAATAAGAAAAATCTCTCTTCTGACTCTGGTAGCGATTCGGGTAGCGACTCGGGTAGCGACTCGGGTGGTGGCTCCAGCGGCGACAAGTCAGCCGGTAATAGCGCCAAGGCAGCGGACAAGAAAGATGCAAAATCCGGCAGCAGCCAGAAAAAAACCGGCAGTTCCCCTGCCGTGAAAGACAGCAAATAATCAACACTAGAATCAAACCGGGAATCAAACCGGGAATCAAAACGGGAATTTTTTATGCGCAGTCATTACTGTGGTGATATCAGGGCAGAGCACTGTGATACCAGTGTCAGCTTGTGTGGATGGGTTGATCGGCGTCGCGATCATGGGGGCGTGATTTTTCTGGATCTGCGGGATCGCGAGGGCGTGGTGCAGGTGGTGTTCGACCCGGACGCCGGTGCGGCCTTTGAACTCGCAGACAAGGTGCGCAGTGAGTATGTGTTGCGGCTGACCGGTCGGGTGCGCATGCGAGAGGGCAATACGGTCAATCCGAATATGCCGACCGGCGAGGTGGAGGTCTATGGCACCGAGCTGGAAATTCTCAGTGCCGCCCAAACCCCTCCGTTTCCTCTCGATCAGCACAATTTAGCCGGGGAAGACGTTCGTTTGCGCTACCGCTACATGGATTTGCGCCGCCCGGAGATGCAGCAAAGGCTGCGAACCCGCGCCTTGATTACCCGCTCGATTCGTCACTATCTCGAACAAGCCGGTTTTCTAGAGTTGGAAACGCCAATTCTGACCCGGGCGACACCGGAGGGCGCCCGGGATTACCTGGTGCCGAGTCGCACCCACCCGGGGGACTTTTTTGCGCTGCCGCAGTCGCCGCAATTGTTCAAACAGTTGCTGATGGTGGCGGGTTTCGACCGCTATTACCAAATCGCCAAGTGCTTTCGCGATGAAGACCTGCGCGCCGATCGACAGCCTGAGTTTACCCAGATCGATATCGAAGCCAGCTTTGTCAGTGATGATGAGGTAATGGCGGTTGCCGAGGGTATGATCAGGACACTATTCCAGGACATCCTCGGTGTTGAACTCGGTGAGATGCCGCGCATGGCTCACTCGGAGGCGATGGCGCGCTTTGGTAGCGATAAACCCGACCTGCGCATTCCGCTGGAGCTGGTTGATATTACCGACCTGATGCTGTCGGTGGAATTCAAAGTGTTCAATGGTCCGGCCAACGATCCCAACGGTCGGGTGGCGGCTTTGAAGCTACCCGGTGGCGCCAAACTATCCCGCAAGGACATCGACGGCTACACGGATTTTGTCAGTATCTACGGTGCCCGTGGCCTCGCCTGGATCAAGGTCAACGATATCGATGCCGGCAGCAAGGGTTTGCAGTCTCCCATCGTCAAGTTTTTTCCTGAGGCGGTAGTCGAGAGCCTGATGCAGCGGCTGCAGTGTGAGAACGGGGATATTATTTTCTTCGGCGCCGATAAGACGCGGGTCGTCAACGAGGCGCTGGGTGCGCTTCGAGTCAAGCTGGGTGAAGATCTTGCGCTCTACACGCGGCCCTGGGCTGCGCTCTGGGTAGTGGATTTTCCCATGTTCGAAGATGACGGCAATGGTGGGCTAACGCCCTTGCACCATCCGTTTACCCTGCCGTCTTGCAGTCCGGAGCAATTGGAGGCGGATCCCAAAGCGGCGCAATCTATCGCTTACGATATGGTGCTCAATGGTGTTGAGCTAGGCGGCGGTTCCCTGCGGATTTACGATGCCGCGATGCAGCGTGCGGTATTTCGCACCCTGGGCATTGCTGATGCAGAGGCCGAATCCCGGTTTGGCTTCCTGTTGGAGGCGCTAAAATATGGTGCGCCACCCCATGGCGGCCTGGCATTCGGCCTCGATCGCCTGGTGATGCTGATGACCGGAACCGACTCTATACGGGAAGTCATCGCCTTTCCCAAGACCCAGAGTGCGGCTTGTGTTATGACCGAGGCGCCGAGTGGGGTGGACGCGAAGCAATTGCGGGAACTCAATATCCGATTGCGTACCCAGGAAAAGAAAAATCAGCAGTCGCCTTAGTCAGGGTTTATTGCTGATGATGACAGGAGGGCACTATGGCAGGCCATAGCAAATGGGCCAATATTAAACACCGCAAGGCGGCGCAAGATGCCAAGCGGGGTAAGGTCTTTACCAAAATTATTCGTGAAATTGTCGTCGCGGCCAGGGTTGGCGGCCCCAATCCTGAGGACAATCCGCGTTTGCGAGCGGTATTGGATAAGGCACTCGGCGCCAATATGAAGCGCGATACCATCTCAAGTGCGATTGCCAGGGGTGCGGGCACCAACGAAGCCGACAATATGGAGGAAGTCACCTACGAGGGTTATGGCGCTGGTGGTGTGGCCGTTTTGGTGGAAGTGCTGACGGACAATCGCAATCGCACCGTGGCCGAGGTGCGCCACGCTTTCAGCAAACGCGGCGGCAACCTCGGTACCGACGGTTCCGTCGCCTACCTGTTCAGCCGCAAGGGCCAGATTGGTTTTGCCCCCGGAGTGGATGAAGAGCAGCTTATGGATGTCGCGCTGGAGGCCGGTGCCGAGGATATCGAAAGCAATGATGACGGCTCTTTCGACGTGATCACCCCATGGGAAGATTTTACCGCAGTAAAGGATGCGCTGGTGGCGGCGGGACTGGAGCCGGAGGGCGGCGAGGTTACCATGATTGCCGCGACCACTGTGGAGTTGAATCGCAGCAGTGCGGAAACCATTCTGGGCATGGTGGATGCGCTGGAGGACCTGGATGATGTACAAAATGTGTATTCCAATGCGGATATCCCGGATGCGGTCTATGCCGAGTTGTAAGCAGCGCTGTGCGCGTGCCGTGCCGAGCTGCTAGATTGAACCCATAATCCTGGATGCTAATGACAGTGCCGGTTTTACTATGGCTTTAATTTTGGGGATTGACCCGGGCTCGCGTCGCACCGGCTACGGGGTGATTAACGCCAACGGATCGCGGCTGGAGCATATCGGCCATGGTTGTATTCAGTTGCCCTCAGGGGACTTGCCAGAGCGATTGAAGCTGATTTTTGAGGGTATCTCGCAGGTTATTGCGCGACACTGCCCGCAAGCGGTGGCGGTGGAGCAGGTGTTTATGTCAAAAAATGCGGGCTCGGCCTTAAAATTAGGCCAGGCCCGGGGTGCGGCAATTACTGCGGCAGTGACCTGCGATCTGCCGGTATCCGAGTACTCGGCGCGGCAAATCAAGCAGGCAGTGGTGGGCACGGGGGCGGCCCAGAAGGAGCAGGTGCAGCATATGGTCAGAGCCTTGCTGGGCTTGTCCGAATCGCCCCAGGAAGATGCCGCCGACGCGCTGGCGACCGCAATTTGTCACGCCCATAGCCAGCAAAGCCTGATAAAAATGAGTGGCGCCCGGGCCGTGCGCCGCCGCCGGATACGCTAGCTACTCATAAAGAATTGCCGGGACTGCTTTTGTTAACCTCAACAACCTCAATAACCGCAACAACCTCAATCGGGGAGTGTAAACAACAATGATTGGACGATTGGCCGGCAAGTTATTGCACAAACAGCCCCCCGATGTATTACTCGACGTCAACGGTGTCGGCTACGAAGTGCAGGCGCCGATGTCGACTTTTTATCAATTGCCGGCAATCGGCGCCGGGGTCAGCCTCTACATCCATATGGTGGTGCGGGAAGACGCACAATTGTTGTATGGGTTTATCGACGATCGCGATCGCCAGTTGTTTCGCACCCTGATCAAGGTCAACGGTGTCGGGCCAAAGCTGGCATTGACCATACTGTCCGGCATCGAGGTGGGTCAATTTGTCGCCTGTGTGCAAAACGGTGATACTGCCAGCTTGATCAAACTGCCGGGGGTTGGGCGCAAGACGGCAGAGCGGTTGTTGGTGGAAATGCGCGACCGACTCAAAGACTGGGCGCCACAGGAGCTGGAGGCGTCGGCGTCTGGCGCGGCGGCGCCCCCAGGTGCGAGCCCGCTGCTGCAGGATGCCGAGAGTGCGCTGGTGGCACTGGGTTACAAGCCGGTCGAGGCATCCCGCGCTGTCTCAGCCGTCTACAGTGACGCAATCGATTCCAGTGAAGAGTTGATCCGACAGGCTCTCAAGGCCATGGTGAAATAAGCCTATGGATGATGATCGCTTGCTTTCCGCCGCTGAGGCAGGGTCAGAGGACAACCTGGATCGGGTCATCCGGCCCGGGCGTCTGGATGATTATATCGGCCAGCCGGCGGTGCGGGAGCAGATGGGCATTTTTATTGATGCCGCCCGCAGGCGGGGCGAGGCATTGGATCACACCCTGATATTCGGTCCCCCAGGACTGGGTAAGACCACCCTGGCCAATATCATCGCCCATGAAATGAACGTGGATATGAAATCCACTTCCGGTCCGGTACTGGAAAAAGCCGGTGACCTGGCGGCGATCATGACTAACCTGGAGTCGGGGGAGGTATTATTTATCGACGAGATTCATCGTCTAAGCCCCCATATAGAGGAAGTGTTGTATCCGGCGATGGAGGACTATCAACTCGATATTATGATCGGGGAGGGGCCGGCCGCTCGCTCGATCAAGCTCGAATTGCCGCCTTTTACCCTGGTTGGCGCCACCACCCGTGCCGGTTTATTGACGTCGCCACTGCGGGATCGCTTTGGTATTGTGCAGCGGCTGGAGTTTTACAGTGCCGAAGACCTGACTACCATCGTGATGCGCTCGGCGGCTATCCACGGTGTGGATATCGACATCAGTGGCGCCAGGGAAATCGCCCGGCGGGCCCGGGGAACACCGCGAATTGCCAATCGAATGCTGCGACGGGTGCGTGACTATGCGGAAGTCAAAGCCCGGGGCCATGTCAGCAAGGAGGTGGCGGACGCGGCGCTGACGATGCTCAATGTCGATGAGCGAGGCTTCGATCATATGGATCGGCGCTTGCTGCTGGCGTTGATTGAAAAATTTGATGGCGGCCCGGTGGGCGTCGACAGCCTGGCGGCGGCTATCAGCGAGGAGCGCGACACCATTGAAGATGTGTTAGAGCCATATTTGATTCAGCAGGGCTTTATCATGCGCACACCCCGCGGGCGCATGGCGACTCGCCATGCCTATGCGCACTTTGGGCTGGATGGTGGCGCTACCGGCGCCCATGAATCGCTGTCCTTGAACCTGGGAAAATAGCGAATATGGCCAGCTCCGGCGCTGACTTTCGGCTATCTTTAAGAGTGTATATCGAAGACACTGATGCCGGTGGCATCGTCTATTATGTCAATTACCTAAAATTTATGGAACGAGCCCGTACCGAGTTCATGCGGCAGCGGGGTTTCGGCAAGCGGGTTATTTTTGATCGGCAACATATGTTTGTGGTCCACCGGATCGAAGTGGATTATCAGCTGCCCGCGACGCTGGACGATGAACTGATTGTTAACGCCCTGCCTGTTCGCATCGGCAGGGCGTTTATTGATTTTCAGCAGCAGGTGTATCGGGGTGATGCATTACTGTGTGATGCTGTGGTGAGGGTCGTGTGTGTGAAAAAATCCAGCATGAAACCCACTGCTATGCCGCAGGATATTCGAGCCTCGCTAAGGACCCAATAATTAAGCTAACAAGCTAACAAGCTAACATTTTATCAAACAATAAACAGGGGACAGGTGTGAGCGAATCTCTTTCCGTATGGTCACTGATTTCCAATGCGGGTCTTTTGGTGCAGGCAGTCATGCTGTTGCTGTTTTTGGCGTCGGTGGCATCCTGGTGGATTATTGCCCAGCGCTTTATTTTTTTCCTCAATGCCCGGCATGAATACGAAGCCTTCGAAACTGAATTCTGGTCAGGCATCGACTTGGGCCAGCTGTACAAAGAGGGCAATGCCAAACTCGAGGAAGGCAAGGAAATCGGCGGCGCGGAAACCTTGTTTCGGGCGGGTTTCAAGGAGTTTTCCCGCTTGCGCCAGCAGATGGGAGACGACTCGGAAGCGGTGATGAGCGGTTCGCAGCGGGCGATGCGGGTAGCGTTGAGCCGGGAGCAGGATCGCACAGACCGCAGCCTGGGATTCCTGGCGACCGTGGGCTCTACCAGCCCCTATATCGGCTTGTTCGGCACCGTATGGGGGATTATGAATGCCTTTCGTGGCCTCGCCAATGTGCAACAGGCGACGCTGGCGGTGGTTGCCCCCGGCATTTCAGAAGCGCTGATCGCCACCGCCATGGGTCTGTTTGCCGCGATTCCAGCCGTTATTGCCTATAATCGCTATTCCAGTGTCTCGGATCGCCTGATCAACAGCTACGACACCTTTGCCGAAGAGTTCTCCAGTATTTTACATCGCCAGGCCCACGCATCCCCCAGTGCCGGGGATTTTTAGCTTATGCGCCGCAATTTGAGTCGCAAAAAACCCATGTCGGAAATAAACGTCGTTCCCTATATCGACGTGATGTTGGTACTGCTGGTTATTTTCATGGTTACTGCGCCCCTGTTAACCCAGGGTGTGCAGGTCGATCTGCCGCAAACCCCGGCCAAGCCGATTAGTCAGGTCAAGGATGAGCCGCTGATCGTTTCGGTCAAGGCCGACGGCAGTTTTTATATCAACCTCGGCAAAGCACCGGATCAGTCACTGTCTCTCGGCGATATCCACACCAAGGTCGCCGCGGTAATACGGCGCAATCCAGAAACGCCGGTGTTGGTGTGGGGAGATGTCGAGGTGCCTTATGGCACCGTGATCAGCTTGATGAGTGAATTGCAGTCCGCAGGGGCTTCGAGCGTCGGCCTGGTCACCGAAGCTCCGCCGTCCCAGGGCAAGTAACGGGCTTCACACTAGTGGGATATCTCAATACGCACATTGTTCCAACAGCATTCACGATTTTGCTGCATATTATGGTGTTGTTTACCGTGTTGGTGGGTTGGCAGATGAGTGATATCAATCGCTACCGGGTTGACACCCCGCGCCATGTTAAAGCCAGGTTGGTGACCCTGGAGCAGAAGCAAGAGCGCAAAGTGCTTAAAAAACAGACAAAAGCCAGGCCGGTTAAAAAGACCACTCCGGCACCGGTAAGCAAGCCGGTGAAACAGCCAGTGAAAACGCCGGTGTCGCAGTCTCCCCCGGTACCAGCGGTGAAAGCCGAGCCCAAAGTACTTGCCAAACCCAAAGCTGCGCCGGCTCCGGTCGTGCCGGTAGTGCCGGATCCTGCAATCGAACGGCGGCAGCTACGTGAACAAGCACAGCGACAGCAGCGGCAGGACATGCTGCGCGCGATGGAAGAAGAAGAACTTATGATGCAGGCAGAGGAAGACGAACTGGTCGCCGATAGTTATGCTGCTTTGATCAAACGCACGGTAGAAGGCTACTGGAGTCGACCGCCCAGCGCCCGTAAGGACATGCAGGTAATACTATCTATTCGCCTGATTCCCACCGGTGATGTGGTGGGCGTAGAGGTGACCCAAAGTAGTGGCAATCTGGCGTTTGACCGTTCGGCGCTCAATGCGGTTGAAAAAGCCGCGCGCTTCCCCGAGTTGAAGGGTATGCCGCCGAGCGTATTTGACGCCTACTTTCGTCGCTTTTCCCTAGTGTTCAAACCGGAGGATCTACTACTGTGAGAGCATTGCGTCTGTTTTTGCTCGTGGGTATCGCGTGGTCTCAATGGAGTTTCGCGCAGCTGACTATTGAAATTACCGAGGGGAGGGACAACCCAACATCGATTGCCGTGGTGCCCTTTGAGTGGCGGGGCAAGGGTAATTTATCCGAAGATGTGCCGGCCATTGTGGCGGCGGATTTACAGCGAGTAGGACAGTTTTCGCCGGTGGCGGTCGAAGACATGCTGGGCTATCCGAGTCAATCCAGTGATGTCTACTATCGCGACTGGCGCGCCATCGGTGCCGAGTACGTGTTAGTGGGCAAGGTGACCCGTGCCAGCAACAAAGATCCCTATGTGATCCAGTACGAATTGATGGATGTCTATCGCCAGCAGCGCATGCTGAGCAAGCGTCTTCGCGGGGGCGAAAAGCAATTGCGGGATATCGCCCATAAAATCAGTGACGAAGTTTACCAAAAGCTAACCGGCATTCGCGGCGCCTTTTCGACTCGCATTTTGTTTGTCGCCGCCAACAACCTGGGCAAGGGCAAGTTCAACTACCAGTTAAAAATGGCAGATTCCGACGGTGCGCGCGCCAAAACCGTGCTCGATTCCAATGAGCCGATCCTGTCCCCGACCTGGTCGCCCAATGGCCGTGAATTTGCCTATGTGTCTTTCGAAACCTCGCGGCCGGCGATTTACCGCCAGGAAGTCGCCACCGGTCGGCGCGAGCAACTCACCAATTTCCCCGGCATCAATGGCGCCCCTGCGTGGTCCCCCGATGGCCGCTATATGGCCATGGTGTTGTCCAAGGATGGCAGTCCGGATATCTATGTCATGGATCTGGGCACCCGCCAGTTGAGAAAGGTGGCGCCTCACTACGCCATCGAGACCGAGCCGGCCTGGATGCCGGACGGCAAGTCGCTATTTTTTACCTCGGATCGCGGTGGCAAGCCCCAGGTTTACAAGGTGACTCTCGCCAGTGGTGCGGTTGAGCGAGTGACATTTGACGGCAGTTACAATGCCCGGGCGCGCTACCTGCCGGAGCGCAATGCCCTGGTCCTGGTTCATCGCAGCGCGGGCGATCGCTCATTCCATATTGCGATACAGAGCCTGGAAACCGGCTCGATGCAGATATTGAGCCGCACGGAATTGGATGAATCCCCATCGGTAGCGCCCAATGGAGCCATGTTGATGTATGCGACTCAATATAAGGGTCGCGGTATATTAGCGGCGGTAAGTGTTGATGGTAGAGTCAAGTTTCGCTTACCATCTAGTTCCAGCGATGTCCGTGAGCCTGCCTGGTCACCGTATTTACAATGAATGCACTATTTAATGTACGACCTATTAATGTACGACCTATTAATGTATGACCTAAAGTAGGAAACCCCCCCCATGATTGACCATTCAATCCTGAAATCCACTGCGAGCCTGTTGCTTGCGGTAGCACTACTGGCTGGGTGTAGCTCTAATCCATCGAGCGATGACGTCGCCGCCACTGCAGACGTCTATGGCGCCGAAGATGCGGCCAAGGTCGATGCGGTAGACGGCCGTGCTGCCATCGAAAGTCAGGGGGGCTATGACGACCCGATAGCACTCTCCCTCGACAACGTATTCTACTTTGATTTTGATAAGTCCCAGCTGCGGGTTGATGTGCGCGCCGCCCTCGACGAGCACGCTGCATACCTGCGCAATAAAACCGGCATTGTGCGGCTGGAAGGGCATGCGGATGAGCGCGGCACCCGTGAGTACAATTTGGCATTGGCCGAGCGCCGTGCCCGCGCTATCGCGAATTACCTGTCGATTCAGGGTGTGTCGAACTCGCAGATAGAAACCATCAGCTACGGTGAAGAGAAACCCGCGGCCCTGGGTCACAGTGAAGCCGCGTGGAGCAAGAATCGCCGCGTAGAGCTGATTTACCTCGACTGATGGCTGCCCGTGGTGTGATAAAAAATCCGATAGTGGCGACCCTTACTGGCATGCTGCTTTGTGCTTCACTCACCCTGGCCGCGGCTCCCGTGGAAAGCCGTCAGGCGAGTGGCGGTGCGGCCCCGGGCGGCTCGTCCCCACGGGTCGCTGATTTGTTCTACCAAATGCAGCAGTTGCAGCAGGAAATCATGGAGTTGCGAGGCGAGATAGAGGAGCAGTCTTATCGGATACGCCGTTTGGAGAAGCAGCGCCTGGACGACTACCAGAGTATTGATAAGCGGCTGCAACAGCGCAGCAAGACCCAGGTCGCCCGCCCGCCCGCCTCAGGGACGTCGACTGCGACCAAAAAACCGGCTACGGTCAAAAAAACGACCCCTGCTGCCGCCTCGGCGGCAATGGCTGGCATGGCGGCTACAAAGTCTGCGGCTAGCCAGCCTACAACTAGTCGGTCGACAACAGCGAACAGCACCGGTACCGCAAAATCGACCAGTTTCGTCGAGCGAGAAGCCTATCAACAGGCGTTTCAACAGCTGAAAAAACAGGAATTAAAGCAGGCCCAGACTTCTTTCGAAAAATTTGTGCGCGATTATCCCAGCGGCCAGTACAGCGCTAATGCATACTATTGGTTGGGGGAGTTGTACCTGACTGACGAAAACCTGCCCAGTGCTCGCAAGACCTTTGCTATCCTGATCGAGCGCTATCCGGAGTACCGCAAAACACCGGATTCATCGTTCAAGTTGGCCAAGATTTATCACCAGATGGGGGATGATAAAAAATCTGAAGCGATGCTGAAAAAAATCCTGCTGGACTATGGGCAAAGGTCTCCATCTACAGTCACACTGGCGAATGCTTATCTGGACAAGCATTTCCGCTAGACCCTGAAATGGCGTAAACTGCCGCCCTTTTGTCGGCATCAGTTTACCCCCATGGAACCCGCGACTCTCCCCGCAACACTAAGAATCACTGAAATCTTCTACTCCTTGCAGGGCGAGAGCCGCAGCCAGGGCTTGCCCACGGTGTTTGTTCGGCTTACCGGCTGCCCCCTGCGCTGCAGCTATTGCGATACCGCCTATGCCTTCAGTGGTGGCGAACTAACGCCGTTGGCGGAAATCCTGCGGCAGGTCGCACAGTATAAAACAGGCTATGTGACGGTTACCGGGGGGGAGCCATTGGCGCAGGCGAATTGCCTGCCGCTACTGGCCTTGTTGTGTGAGCAAGGTTACCAGGTATCACTGGAGACCAGCGGCGCGTTGTCCATCGAGGGCGTCGATCCCCGGGTGGTCACGGTACTGGATTTGAAGACCCCGGGCAGTGGTGAAGCAGGCAAGAACGATTACGCGAATATTCCCTTGCTCAAGCGCGCCGATCAGGTCAAGTTCGTCATTTGCAGTCGGGATGACTACCAATGGGCGCGCATGCAAGTCGACACCCAAAGTCTGCTGGAGCGGGTTGATGATGTGTTGTTTTCCCCTGCCTATGGCGCGCTGCAGCCGCGCCAGTTGGCGGAGTGGATTCTGGCGGATCAATTGTCGGTGCGCATGCAAATGCAATTGCACAAGCTCCTGTGGCAGGATGAGCCCGGGCATTAGGAGGCGTTGTAGGAGGGAGTGGTGGCCGAGAATAAAAAAGCGGTAGTGTTGTTGTCCGGGGGCCTGGATTCGGCCACCGTGTTGGCGATCGCCGGTGCCGAAGGTTATGCCTGCTATACCCTGAGTTTTGACTATGGCCAGCGCACCCGGTCTGAGTTGCTGGCGGCGCAGCAGCTGTCCAGCCAGATGGGGGCGATACGCCATAAGGTGGTGCGGCTCGATATGGGCACCATCGGCGGTTCGGCACTGACCGATAGGGAGATCGATGTGCCGGAGGAGCCCGGCGAGGGTATTCCGGTTACCTATGTGCCCGCACGCAATACGGTGTTTTTAGCGCTGGCGTTGGGATGGGCGGAGGTGCTGGAGGCGAGTGACATCTTTATTGGCGTCAATGCGGTGGATTATTCGGGTTATCCGGATTGTCGGCCCGAGTTCATCAAAGCCTTTGAAACCATGGCAAACCTGGCGACTCGCGCCGGTGTAGAAGGCCGCCCCATGGCTATTCGCACTCCTTTGATGGCGCTGGGTAAAGCCGATATCGTGGGCCGTGGTTTGGCGCTGGGGCTGGACTATGGCCTGACGGTGTCCTGCTATCAGGCCGATAGCCAGGGGCGCGCCTGTGGTCTCTGTGATAGCTGCCAACTGCGAAAGCGTGGCTTTGCCGACGCCGGGGTAGAGGATCCAACCCCTTACTTTCATCGGAATCCAAAAATATAGCCAGGATTACGCCCTGGAGGACTTGAGTTTTTCACTGAAATCAGTACTATGTGCGCCTCTTTCAGGGTCGTTAGCTCAGTTGGGTGAAGCGGGACCGAATGTCTACAGACATTCGCAGCCCGTTGAACGCCACCACAAGGATGTGTAGGCCGGTGGCCGTTAAAACACTGTTGTTGCGCCATGGATGGCAAAGAAAAACCAGTTTCAGGGTCGTTAGCTCAGTTGGTAGAGCAGTTGGCTTTTAACCAATTGGTCGCAGGTTCGAATCCTGCACGACCCACCAAATACCAAAAAGCCTCCCCCGCGGAGGCTTTTTGGTATTTGCGTTGGCGGTGTAGATTTGGTTCGAACCTGCCGGTTCGACAAAACGCGACCAAAGGAGCGTTTTAGACGCCGAAGGCGCCCCGAATGGGTGTTTACGGCCCAAAGGCCGTAAACATCAATCCTGTACCCTCATTTTCAAACATAATTGCTCCCACCCCCAGCTGTATGCAAAAACAGTTCTATATTGTTGGTTTACGCATATAATCAGGGAATGGCTTCTCTTGAGCAGTATCTTGATATCCAGTCTTTACACGGCCGTTCCTTCTTCGGAAAGGAAGAAGCCTGTGAAGTGCTGGCAATGAGTCCCGATAGTTTTTCGGCGGCCGCAGCTCGCCTTGCCAAAAAACGGCGACTGATAAGTCCCAGGCGAGGTTTTTATCTCATACTGCGCCCCGAAGATCGGGTTGCGGGAGCACCGGATCCGGTGCGTTGGATAGACCCGTTGATGAATTACCTGAAGCTGGACTACCGTATTTCTTTGCTGCGGGCTGCTGCTTTTCATGGCGCATCACATCAGGCCAGTATGGTTTTTCAGGTAATCGTGTCGAAGCAGCTTCGAGCACTGACCGTTGGCCGCCATCGTATTCAATTTATTTACCAATCCCCGTCTCTCTTTATCAAGGTTAATCAACAGGAATGGCTTGATAAAATAAAAAGTGAGGCCGGGTTTGCATCGGTAGCAGGCGTGGAGCTGACTCTGTTGGATTCTATTCGTTACTTTCATCAAGCCGGCGGAATGAATGGTGCCGCCCAAATTGTGCATGATCTTGGTGCGCGTGCTAATCCCCGTAAGTTGGCAAAAATTGCTGTGTGTTACGAGGATTCAGTTGTTCGTCGGTTGGGGTATCTTCTGGAGCGGTTTGACCATCAGTGGCAAGCTGGGCTACTGGGGTCGATAGCGAAGAAAGCCAAATCCATGAAATACCTGGATCCCTCATCCAAACCTGTTTTGGGAGGTCTTGCTGGCCCGTGTGAAAGTGATAGCCGGTGGATGCTTTTGGTTAACGAACCTGTGGAGATTGACTTTTGATTCCTGGATTACTGACGATGGATTCAGGCTCACCACCGCCGACAAGGCAATGACTTCCCCGGATCAAGAGCTCAAAGGTATCAGTAAAAAGCTGGTTGCTCTTGATCGGGAAAAACAATCTTTGCTGCGACGACAGCAGGTTTTATTACAGTCGAATTTGCTGTTATCTCAAAAGCGCAACACACCAGTATCTGACTCCTTGCCTCCCAGCGAAAAAGTGGCATTATTCTCTCGCTACTTTAGAGGTAGAGATGATGTGTACGCTATACGCTGGGAGAACAGGCAGGGTCGAAACGGCTATGCGTTGGCTTGCAAAAACGAGTGGCAGACAGGCTTATGTTATAAGCCAAAAATCAAGTGCAGTGACTGCGAGAACAGCGCCTTTAACAGCTTGGGTAGTGCCGCTATCTATGATCATCTATCGGGTAAGCATGTTGTTGGTATCTATCCTCTGTTAGCAGATGAAAGTTGCTGGTTTTTGGCGGTTGATTTCGACAAATCAGATTGGCAGTTGGCTGTGGCAGCCTTTATTGATGTGTGCACTGACATGAAAATTCCCTTTGCCGTCGAACGGTCGCGTTCCGGTAATGGCGCTCATATCTGGTTATTTTTTGAGAATGCGCTCTCGGCACAAACAGCCCGGAGACTGGGATTTGCATTGCTGGATAAAGCGATGGAGCAGCACGCTGGTTTATCCTTTGAATCGTATGATCGGCTGTTTCCAAACCAGGACATGTTACCGGAGGGCGGATTTGGAAATCTTATTGCACTGCCACTTCAGCACGGCCCAAGAAAATCGGGCAACAGTGTTTTTGTTGATGAAGACCTGGAACCCTATGTGGATCAGTGGGCCTTTCTTGCATCTGTTGGAAAACTGTCGGAAAAAGAAGTTGGTGAAGTTTTAATGCGATTTCGGCAGGAGCTTCCTAGCGTGGCACTAAAACCCTGGGAGAAAGGGTTGCCACTGCAAAAGATGAAAATCGAGGGGTGTCCAAAAGAGATTTCTATTGTATTGGCCAACCGGATTTATCTGCCAGTTTCTGAATTGCCACAAGCATTGCAGGCAAAATTAAAACGTATTGCCAGTTTTTCCAATCCGGTGTTCTTTAAAACACAGGCTCTGCGCTTTTCTACATCGGGCATTCCCAGATTTATTTGTACTGCTTACTTTGATCAGGGCTATTTGTCTTTGCCAAGAGGGTGTTGGGATGATGTTACCAGCTTGTTAGCGGAGCAATCAATTCAAATAGCTATTGACGATAAGCGTGTTCCAGGTTTTCCACTTAAGGGCATGAAGTTCAAGGGCGAACTGAGAGAAGATCAGAAGAAGGCTGTTGCCGCCCTGGTCAAGAATGATACGGGCGTTTTACATGCCCCTACCGCCTTTGGAAAAACTGTTGTCGCCATTGGTATTATCGTCAAA
>CBDUUA010000009.1:0-15131 GCA_965370135.1 uncultured Cellvibrionales bacterium | reverse complement strand
GGTCGATGTAAGCTCCTGCAAAATCGACACTTCCGCCGTCCCTGGCGGTCGGTCGATGTAAGCTCCTGCAAAATCGACACTTCCGCCATCCATGGCGGTCGCATGTTGCGGGTACGGCGAGACCGTCCGACAACACCGATACTCTTTCCTGTACTGGCGCCCTAGATCAGCACCAGGTTATCGCGATGAATCAATTCGTCATCATCGTGATAGCCAAGTACCGAGGCAAAGCGCCCGCTGTGCAAACCCATCAGCTTACCAGCCTCGTCAGCACTGTAATTGACCAGCCCACGAGCGATCTCTGCTCCCGCGGGATCGACGCAAGACACGATCTCTCCGCGATCGAAGTCACCCTCAATTCGCACCACGCCCACCGCCAGTAAGCTGCGCCCCGACCGGGTGACGACCTGGGCTGCGCCGGCATCGAGGTGCAAAATACCACGGATCTGGAGATGACTACCGAGCCAGCGTTTGCGAGCTGCCAGTGGTCGCTGCTCCGCCTTGAGCCAGCTACCCACCGGCTTGCCGGCGGCAATATCCTGTAACACGCCTGCTTGACGACCGCCGGCGATCACCGTGTGAGCGCCGGAGCGCGCAGCGATACGCGCGGCTTTCAACTTGGTCTTCATACCGCCACGCCCCAGCGAACCCGCACCACCACCGGCAAAAACATCTAATCGCGGATCACCGGCTTGCGCCTCTTCAATCAGCAGAGCATTGGCGTATTGGCGTGGGTCTTGCTCGTACAGCCCTGACTGGTCGGTGAGAATCACCAATAGATCGGCATCTATTAAATTGGCAACCACGCCACCCAGAGTGTCGTTATCACCGAAGCGGATTTCATCGGTAACCACGGTGTCATTTTCATTGACGACCGCAATCACTCCCAGCTCCAGTAGCGTTTGCAGTGTTCTCCTGGCGTTGAGGTAGCGCTGGCGGTTAGACAGGTCGTCATGCACCAACAATACCTGCGCGGTATGCAATTGATACTGCTGAAAAGCCGCTTCCCAGCTCTGGATCAAGCCCATCTGGCCCACCGCGGCGGCTGCCTGCAGATCGTGGATAGCCTTGGGTCGCCGCGACCAACCCAGCCGGGAAAGACCCGCCGCTACCGCCCCGGAGGAGACCAAAACAACTTCGATACCCGCATTGCGCAAGCTCGCTATCTGCCGAACCCAATCCGCAATAGCCGGCTGATCCAGACCCCGGCCGTCAGCCGTTAACAGCGCGCTGCCAATTTTGATAACCCAGCGCCGGGTTGTTTGCAGATAGTCGCGACCAGGCAACATGGCTCAATCCCCAGGCACATAGATGACTTCAACATCACCGCCGTCATCTTCATCGTCATTGTCTTCAGCCGCGAGAGGGCGCCGCCGGGGACGCAGCGCGGCGATGCGCTCCCTCGCTTCCCGCTGCATCTGCTGCTGCTCGGCCAGTTCCGCGACAACAAGCTCAGGATCTTCTTCTTCACGCATGCGCACAGCCTCAAGATGCCCCATGATTGCCGCGCAAAGCTCTTCGGTGCCGGCGCCGGTAACGGCGGATATAGCAAATACCGGCCCCTGCCATGCAAGGGCATCAACGATAGCGCCCACCGAGGTGTCTCGATCCTCCTCGGCCAGCAAATCCACCTTGTTAATGACCAACCAGCACTCCCGAGTTGCCAGCGTAGGACTGAAGCGCTCCAACTCCCGACAGATAGCCCGGGCATTGGCAATTGCATCGCTGTTATCAACAGGCGCGACATCCACCAGGTGCAGCAGCAAACGGGTGCGCGTCAGGTGCTTGAGAAAACGAATGCCAAGGCCAGCGCCTTCGGATGCGCCCTCAATCAAACCCGGCACATCTGCCACCACAAAACTGCGATATTTACCCACCTTAACCACTCCCAAATTGGGCGTCAGGGTAGTAAACGGGTAATCGGCCACCCGCGGTCTGGCTGCGGATATCGCGCGAATCAGGGTGGATTTACCCGCATTGGGCAAGCCGAGAAGCCCCGCATCCGCCAATACTTTGAGCTCCAGTCGCAAGCTCCGGATTTCGCCGGGACTACCGTTAGTGGTCTGGCGAGGAGCACGGTTGGTGCTGGACTTAAAGCGGGCATTACCCAAGCCGTGAAAACCGCCCCGAGCCACCAGTAATCGATCCTCCGCGACGGTAAGGTCACCGATGATGTCGCCGGTTTCATCATCAATTACCGTGGTACCCACCGGCACCTTGAGCACCAGATCCTCGCCACTGCGGCCGGTACAGTTGGCGCCCCTGCCCTTTTGCCCGGCATCGGCACGAAACTGGCGCTGGTAGCGAAAATCCACCATGGTATTGAGGCCGGTATCGGCCTGCAACCAGACCGAACCGCCATCCCCCCCATCACCGCCGTCGGGGCCACCCCGGGGAATATATTTTTCACGACGAAAGCCCAGGCAGCCGTTGCCGCCCTTGCCTGCCTCTACCGTAATCAACGCCTCGTCTACAAATTTCATGGCACAAACCCCAATAAACTCATCACCCGGGAGACACCGCACCCACAAAGCCCCGCCACATTCATCCGAAGCTAATGTCTACTACCCCCGCCATCAGCTTTTCACCTGGTAGCCGTTAGCCAATTGATAGCCATTGGCCAATCAATAGCCATCAGCCAATTAAATAGCCGGTCGCCAAATTAAAAAAGCCCCGTCGATGATCGACAGGGCTTTTTAAGAAACGCTTGTTAACCATGCGCATGGCGCGCATGGCCCGATCATCAGGCCGCGACGATATTAACGAATTTGCGCTTTTGTGGCCCTTTGACGACAAATTCAACAACACCATCGGATTTGGCAAAAAGCGTATGATCCTTACCGCAGCCGACATTGACGCCAGGATGAAAGTGCGTTCCACGCTGCCGCACAATAATAGAGCCTGCCGCTACTTGCTGACCGCCATAGCGCTTGACACCAAGGCGTTTGGATTCCGAATCGCGACCGTTATTGGTACTACCGCCTGCTTTCTTATGAGCCATTCCTAATCTCCCGTGTTTATCCGCTGATACCGGTGATTTTGACCTCGGTATACCATTGACGATGACCAGCGCGCTTCATGTGGTGCTTGCGCCGCTTGAATTTAATAATCGTAATCTTGTCGTGCCGACCCTGAGACAGAACTTCTGCAGTCACCTTGGCCCCCTCAACCAGCGGCTGGCCCAGCTTGACGCTGTCACCTTCGCCCAACAGCATTACCTTGTCGAACTCCACTATCTCGCCGGCACCCAGCTCGATCTTCTCCAGTTTCAGGATTTCGCCTTCCTGAACCCGGTGTTGTTTACCACCACTTTCAAACACAGCGTACATAGTATTCTCCAATTGCCTTGCACCGGCTCGCTTTTCTAGTTACCAGCCCGCAAGCCAGGCCCTGAGGCGAAAAGCATTACCCTATTACCAGGGGCGCGAATTATAAAGAAAACCCCAGCAGTGAGCAAGCCCGATGACATAAGCGATTGCCCAGGGTCGGGCCGGTACGGACGCGCCTTGACAGTGCGCATTGGCACACCTAGGATGCCCGCTGCCATTCAGGATTCAGCAACTACTCATGCAAGCTATCCGCCAATCCGTCGCAGCCGATTTTGACGCTGTCAATACACTCATTATCGAAGAGTTACACTCCGACGTTGGGCTGGTCGAAAGTATCGGCCACTATATTATCAATGCCGGAGGCAAACGCATTCGGCCGCTGCTGGTATTACTCATGGCCAAAGCTCTGGGCGATATCAACGAGAGCCACCGCCAGCTGTCTGCGGTCATCGAGTTTATCCACACAGCCACCTTGCTCCATGACGACGTGGTAGACGTGTCGACCCTGCGCCGGGGCAAGGAGACCGCCAACGCCAAGTGGGGCAATGCGCCCAGCGTGCTGGTCGGCGATTTTATCTATTCCCGGGCCTTTCAATTAATGGTGCGCATGGGGCACCTGGACATTATGCGCCTGATGGCAGATACCACCAACCTGGTGGCCGAGGGTGAGGTTTTGCAGCTGGAAAATGCAGGCAAACCCGAAACCACTGAAAAAGCCTATTATGAGGTTATCAAGCGCAAGACTGCCGCCTTGTTCCAGGCCGCTACAGAAGGCGCGGCACTGCTGTCCGGGAAAGACCAGGATGGCATTGCGGCCTGCAGTGCTTATGGCTACCACCTGGGCATGGCCTTTCAGTTGATTGATGATGTGCTCGATTACAGCGGCAACCCCGAGCAACTGGGCAAAAATATTGGTGACGACCTGGCGGAGGGCAAACCCACCCTGCCCCTGATCCGTATCATGCAGGTGGCTCCAGAGCGAGATGCAGCCATTGTACGCCAGGCTCTCAGCCATAAGAGTGCCGATAATATCGAGGCCATCTCGAAGTTGATCCGCGAAACCGGCGCCCTGGACTACACTCGCTCCGCGGCGCTACAACACCGAAGTGCAGCGATTGAAGCCGTGGAGCGGGTATCCAGCTTCGAGAGCCGCGCCGAGCTGTTGAGACTGCTGGAACTGGCAATAAATCGCGACTCCTGACTTCGCAGTTACAGAGCGACTCCTATCACACCGGAGCTGACGGTCTGTGAGCGCAATCACACAACCGCAAGTTCACAAAGCAGCCCTTCCTCGCTTACCTAAACTCATTAGGTAACAACACATTACCCAATTACCCAGGAAGTGGGATCATGCTACGAGTCATTACCATTGTATTCATCAGCTTCGCACTGTCGGCCTGTCGCACGAGTAGCAACGTATCCGACACCGTTTCGACAAACACTCAAAGCACTGCGTCGACTTACAGCCAAGAAAGTATTTCAAGCGACCCGGTAACAAAGTTGCCAACCACAACCGATAACACAACCAACAATACCCCCGCCAATACCGACAGCAGCCAACAACTCAGCCAGCTAGCATCGAGCGCAAACACGGTATATACCGCGCAACCGATGTCGCCGCCAAAACCTGCAGATGACGTCATCTATGAAGATGTGTCGGTGACTCTGGAATGGACCATTCCCCTGCATCGCGAGAATGGTGAGCTACTGGGCGCCAGTGATCTCGACGGCTATATTATCGAGTACTCCAGCCAATCCGGCGGGGTGATGGAAGAATACGTGAATGGCGGGCAATCCAGCAGCCATTCCCTGAGCCTGCCGTCTGGCGCTTATCAATTCCGGGTAATTGCCGTGGATAGCAACGGCGTGAAGAGTAACCCCTCCGACTGGATTAACGCCGATCTGGTTTAAGCATTGCAGTTTTCTCCGGGGCTCAGCTGACCACCAGCAGCCCCTATTACCGTTACAATTCACATTTTACTAATCTGTCAAACTTGCTAGAATGGCCAAAGCCGGTCTATTATCAGTCGTGTAGCGATTAAATTCTTATAATTCAATAAGCTATACGCCAGATTTAAACCAAAACATCCCAATACAGGGCATGTGCAATGGGTCGCGATAGCAAAGTCATTCACCCTTTGGCGTCAAAACCAGCGAATCGGGCGATGCCCGCATTTCTGCGGCAAGCACGCGATAGTGTGCTCAACGTGCTTCAGGCGCATGTAGCGCAAGTAGTGGCCAACTGTGACGATGTGCTCTGCGACCTGTCAATCGCCGCCAACTCCAACAGCGAACAAACCCTTTATTTTGAATCCATGAAGGAGGTTCGCAGTAAGAAAGATATAATCCTGCACGACTATCGACAGCATGTATTCCAGCGCTTTGAAGATTTATTGGCGAACGAGCACCGCCCCCCGCCACCCGATACTGCAACCCGGGAAAGTCTCAGCCTGGTAGCGGACGACGACGTCGAACAGGACGTAGCCATGTCTACTATGATCGCCAAGGCGCGGGCAAACAACCAGGAAGCACTCTACCACCTGAAATGCCGCTTCGACACCCTGCTTCCCGGGGTCGCTATTACCGACCAGAACAACCCCCTGGATCCAGCAGCGCTGTGCCAGGCATTCAGGGCCGCCACGACCGAACTCGATATGGACATCAAGGCGCGCATCATTCTATTCAAGCAGTTTGACCGAGAAGTTATCGGCAATTTGGCAAGCATCTACGACAGCTCTAATGAGCTGCTGATCAAGTCCGGCGTACTGCCGAACATAAAGAGCACCATAAAAAAACAGGCCTCGAAGCCGCTACCGCCCACAGCGCCGAGCGCAAGCGCAGAAACCACAACACCAAACGATGCCGGCGAAAGCGCGGCTTCCGCCCATGGCCTGATGGAATTGAGTACTCTGCTCAATGGTTTGCACAGGCTCAACATTCAACCCGCTTCATTTATTCCCCGCTATAGCACCCGAACCGGCCCCCTGGTCACCCAGGACGACCTGGTGCGACTGCTGGCAGAGTTGCAAGCCTCAATAAATTATGAGGAAATGCTGCATCAACAGGCACTCGATATTCGCAGCGCCATCGAACGCATCATGGCGTCCATGGACGAAGCTGGCGCACCCGATCACGCGCTGACAACGCCGGATGAAGATGTTATCAACCTGGTGGCCATGTTTTTTGACTTTGCACTCAGCGACCCCTCACTACCGATGTCGTTCCAGGCAATGATCGCTCGTTTGCAGTTACCCGTTCTAAAGCTGGCCCTTAGAGACTCCGACTTTTTTAATACCAATCGCCACCCGGCGAGAATGCTTATCAACGAGATAGCGCGCCTGGGCGTCGGCTTCGATGACAGCAAGTCAGGCGCCCAGGATGTTATTGTCAAAACCATCGAAGATATCATCCAGGGGATTCACGACGAACCGGAAGCCGGTAGCGCCCTGTTCGAAGCCATGCGCAGCAAGCTTCAGCAGGTCACCAGTAAAGCGGAACATAAAGCCGGCCTGGTGGAAAAACGCGCGCAGGAAATGGCCTTTGGCCAGGCTAAAACCCAGGCTGCCAGAGCCAAAGTTCAGCTGGCACTACACCAGCGCCTCAAGAACGCCGAACTGCCAGAGCCCATCAGCAAATTCCTGGTTGAAGACTGGCAGAATGTGCTGCTGCTGACCAAACTCAAGCAAGGTGAGAACAGTGCCGAATGGCTGGAGGCGCTGCAATTGGTCGACGACTTGATATGGAGCGTACACGAGCACCAGGATGAAAAGTCAAAAGCTCGGCGCGCCAAGCTCCTGCCCGCACTGCGCGAGAGTATTCGCAATGGCCTCAAGACGACAGTCGCCAGCGAAGCCGATATGGACGCCATTGTCGCGACCGTCGAGCGCATACACGAATCACTGTTACAGGGCCGGATCGAAGACATCCACTACGGGGCACTACAACCCGAACAGGAGGCCGCGCTAAGGCAAGCAGGTGGAGAAAAGAGCTGGAAAGAAATGACCGCATTAGAGCGCCAACAAGCCAAGCACAAGCGCACCACCTACGACTTTATCCGCAAGGCGGATGCCATCCAGGTGGGTACCTGGATAGTATTCAACGACCAGGCGACCGGTAAAAGCCTGCGCTGCAAACTCTCGGCCAAACTAGAGGAGACAGATACCTACGTATTCGTCAATCGCTTCGGTTTCAAGGTGCTCGACAGAAAACGCAAGGAAGTTGCACACGAACTACAACATAAAAGAGCCTCTGTTATTGATAGTGGGCCGCTATTTGACCGGGCGTTTAATAAAATTTCAGCAAGCCTCAAAGACCCCGAGCAAATCGCCGCCAACTAATGCCAATTTCGGATTACCCTTTGTGGGACAATGGCGTCAATTTTCTTAATTATGCAGCCGGTGCAATAGCATTTTTTATTTTGTCCTGGCAGCTTGCCTCGCCCCGCTTTCGCCCCTACTACCCCCTGACCCTGGCGGCCGCAGCCATGGTAACAACCCTGCGCATGATGGCCGCCGTCGCCCAGGGCAACCTGGGCTGGTCACCACTGGTGCTGTTTGGCTTCGACCTGCTATTTTATCTGTTCTGGTATTGGGCCATTTTCGGCATGGTCTACAAATTAACCGGCGCCCACCTGCCCCGATGGATGTCCACACTTTGCCTGTTACTGATACTGGCTATCGCCGGCGTGGCTGTCATCGCCAGCATCACCCATCAAACCCTGACGACGATCTATGCCAGCACCATGATTACCTGGTCAAATCTGTTGCTGGCGGTGTTGGGAGTGGTGCTGATAGAGCAGCTTTATCGCAATGTAAGCGCCACCCCCAGACACGCAATCAAATTTTTTTCCCTGGGTGTGGCGGCATTATTCATCTATGAGTTATACCTCTTTTCCCAGATCCTGGTGTTCCAAACCACGCCTTCAGCCAGCTGGAATGCACGGGGTGCCATCTACGGCATTGTCGGTGTGTTCCTGATTATTACCCTGTCCAAAACTGACGATGCACCCCAGGTGAGCCTGTCCCGCAATATGGTGTTCTATACCACGGGGCTGCTGGGGGCCGGCATTTTGCTGTTTTTAATGTCTGCTGTCGGCTATTACATAAAAATCTACGGCCAGCATTGGGGCGCTGCCTTTCAACAGGTGCTCACCTTCACCGGCATCGTGGGACTGGTGATTATCAGCACGGTACCGAGCTTGCGAGCATCGGCCCTGGTTTTTATCAATAAGCATTTTTTCAGCCACAAGTATGACTATCGCACCGAATGGCTGAAGTTAATCGACATGTTGTCGCAACCACCGGTGGAGGGCAACATACAGCAGCACGCCATCAAAAGCATGATCAGTGTATTCCATAGCCCAGGGGGTATACTGTGGTTGCGCAATGGCGCCCGATTCGAGCCCGCAGCAGCCTATCCCATCCCCGCACCCGAAAATGCCATAGAGCCAGCTGATTCAGCGTTTATTCGCATACTTACGGATAAAGAGTGGATATTTGATGCCAAAGACGGGCGCTTCCCCGAGGATCGCTGCTTACCTGCGTGGGCGGACAGCATCGACAAGCTATGGATTATCGTGCCGCTGTTTAACGAGGAGAATCTATTGGGCTTCATCGGCTTGCTCCAGGACAACAATGTTGACAGTTTGACCTGGGAAGATCTGGACTTATTGAAAACCGTGGGGCGTCAAGTGGCCAGCTTCCTGGCCCGCCATCAAGCCGGGGAGTTGCTGGCACAATCGCGGCAATTTGACGCCTACAATAAACTAACCGCTTTTATTGTGCACGACATCAAAAACCTCATCGCCCAACAGGCGCTGGTGGTGGAGAATGCAGCCAAGCACAAAGAGAATCCCGCTTTCGTCGAAGACATGATTAACACCGTCGAAAATTCAGTCAACCGAATGAATAATCTGCTGAGTAAAATGCAGCGCAAGGAGCCTTCGCCGGCAAAGGCAATGGATCTGGAACAAGCGCTGATAGACGTCATTAAAAAATGCAGCGACATCAGGCCCACACCCACGCTTCGTCTGGAACAAAGGGGCTTGAAGGCTAAAGCGGACCGCGATAACCTGATTATGATTCTGTCCCATTTAATCAGAAATGCTCAGGAGGCCACCGCCGAAACCGGCTTTATTGATATTCGGCTGGCGAGAAGCGGCGACCAGGCCATCCTCGAAGTTGAGGACAACGGCGACGGCATGAGCAAAAAGTTTGTTAGAGAGCGATTATTCAAGCCCTTCGATACCACCAAATCCGGCAAGGGCATGGGCATCGGCGTCTTTCAGGCAAAGGAATACGTACAAGCTATAGGTGGTGACATTCAGGTAGTCAGCGAACAAGGGATTGGCACGACATTCCGCATCACCATTCCACTAGTCACCACCAAGCAGGAAGCAGCCTAACAACGATGACAAACGAATCAAACAATAGTGACAAACCCACCCTGCTGATAGTCGAAGATGATATCGGCCTGCAAAGCCAATTGCGCTGGCACTTTGAACAATACAATGTGGTGTTAGCCGAAAATCGAGAAGCCGCAGTGGCAGCAGTGCGGCGGGAGGAGCCCTGTGTCGTGCTGCAGGATCTGGGCTTACCCCCCGACGACGAGGGAGTGGAAGAAGGCTTCGCCACGGTGAAGGAAATTCTGGCTATAGCCCCAACTACAAAAATCGTGGTGGTAACCGGGCACCACGAAACAAAAAACGCCATTCGCACTATTGCCATGGGCGCCTACGACTTTTATGAGAAGCCGGTCAATACCGACACTCTGGATCTCATCGTGCAACGGGCATTTCGCATTCACGATCTCGAGCGGCAAAACCGCCGCATGCAATTGGAGTACCGGTCACCGCTGGAGGGTATTATCGCCTCCGACCCGACGATGATACAACTCTGCCAGACCCTGGAAAAAATTGCACCGACCAATGTCACCTGCCTGCTGCTGGGGGAAAGCGGCACCGGCAAGGAGATTCTGTCAAAGGCCATCCATCGACTCAGTCCTCGCAATGAATCCCGTTTTGTCGCCATCAATTGCGCAGCAGTACCCGAAAACCTGATGGAGAGCGAACTCTTCGGCTATGAACGCGGGGCGTTTACCGGCGCCAGTAAGCGCACCATCGGCAAAGTGGAAGCGGCTAGTGGCGGCACCCTGTTCCTGGACGAAATCGGTGACATGCCGCTGAGCTTGCAATCCAAACTGCTGCGATTCCTGCAGGAGCGCGAGATCGAGCGGCTCGGCGGCCGGGATGTCATCCCGGTAGATGTGAGGATAGTCTGTGCGACCAACAAGAATCTTGAGGAAATGGTTGCCGAGGGCAGTTTTCGCGAAGATCTTTACTACCGCATCAGCGAAATAGTCATCAATATACCTCCTCTGCGCGAGCGGGAGGGCGACCGCACCCTGCTGGCGCGCCACCTTTTACAGCAGTACAGAAAGGAACACGGCAATCTCGTGACCGGCATCACCCCGGAGGCTATAGCCGCCATCGAAGCCTATAGCTGGCCAGGCAATATACGGGAGATGGAAAACAAGATTCGTCGCGCCGTTATCATGAGTAACGGTAAACTGCTTACAGCACTGGATCTCGGGCTGGACGAAGCTGAAACCCTCGCCATTAATCTCAGGCAAGTACGAGTCGATGCAGAGAAATCTGCCATCAACAAGGCCCTGGCCTTTGCCTCCGGCAATATTTCCGCGGCGGCAAAGCTATTGGGTGTGACCCGGCCAACACTCTACGACCTGGTTAAAAAGTACGACATCCATCTCGACGCTGAATAAACTACCGTTTTATCCTATCTATCCTATCTATCCTATCTACAAGGGGAGATTCATGTCCGGCGCCGCACCAGGGAATATAAGATACAGACTGCAATCTGGCGCCTTTGGACTGCTGATACTCGTACTACTCTTGCCGCTACTGTCAGCCTGCGACCAGCCCAACCCCGAAGCTGAGGCAAAGCAGCACCTTCAACGCTCCGAAGCCTATCAACAGCAAGGCCAGTTCCGTGCCGCCCTCATCGAGGCTAGAAATTCCATGCGCCTGGCGCCGCAGGAGCCGGATGCCTACCTGCAAATGATATTGCTATACAACCAACTCGGGGACTACCGGGCCACCCTCAAAATGATTGCGTCCATGCCAGAGCCGCGCCACCCGGCAGTCATTCTGGAGAAATCCAGAGCCTTTAATGCCCTGAAAAAATACCGCTCTGCCCAACAATTACTGCTTAACACCCGGGTCGAATTTGACCCATACCAGACCAGTTTTTATCAATTGTATCTCGGCCAGGCACTGGCGGGACTGGGCAAGTTGGAAGACGCTCGACTGAGCCTGCAAAAAGCCTCTGCCGGCGCCGCACGAGAGCAAGCCTTGCTGGGGATCGCACGAATCGACGCTGTTACGGATAACATGCAGGCGGCGATGTTGGTGTTGCAACAAGTATTGGCCCGGGATCCTCGCAATACCCACGCGCTAATCCTTGCGGGGGAATTCGCCATTTACCAGGGCGAATACGACCAGGCGGAAGACTATTTGAGCAACGCACTGTCGTATCTGCCGGCCACCGATATCATGCTGCCCGAGCGCATCAATACCCTGCAAATGTTGAGCCGGGTACTGACCATGCAGGATCGCGCGGCCGAGGCATTTTTATACAACCGAATATTGGCGAAGCAACTTCCCGAGTACACCGCCAACAGAGACAAGATAGAGCACAGCCTGACCTTGATCGAAGACGGCAAATTACAGGAAGCGGAAGACCTGCTGTTGGAAGTCATGGAACAGGGAGGGGATAGCTATGCGGGCACCCTGCTCGGGATAGTCAACTACATGCAGGGAGACCTGAGTGAAGCGTCAGAAATGCTATCGACCCACCTCGACCCGGAAACCGCAAACAGCCAGGCCCTGGAGCTACTGGTAAGCGCCAAATTTCAACTCGATGAAATCGACCAGGTGCTGTCAATCCTCGGGCCCGAGGTACAGTCGCGCACAGACAATGCCTCCTTGCTCGGACTCTACGGTCTAGCCAAGCTTGCCAAGCGAGATTTGGAGGGTATCAAGCACATCAACCGCTCCCTTGAACTGGACCCTGCCAACAGCAAGCTGCGACTGGCACTAGTCTCGTTCTACCAGCAACAGGGGCAGATGCAGCAGTCGCTGGAGCAAGCCCGGCTGGCCTACACCTATGATGCCTCCAGCCAGATGGTACAAGGTGCGCTGGTGCAACAACTGATTGCCAATGACCAGACTCTTGAAGCCAGGCAAATGGCCTCCGAAATTGCCAGTTCTAATCCGGAGGACAGCCGGTCGCTGACTCTCGCGGGTTTAACCTTTCTGCGAATTGAAGAAACAGGCAAGGCCGACAAGTACCTGCGAAAGGCTGTCGAAGTAGACTCCGAAAATGCCACTGCCTGGTTGGCGCTGGCACGGATCGCCTTTCTTGAACAGGATTACAACGCTGCTGAAACCTATTACAAATATGTCGTAGATATTTTGCCCGACACCATCGATGCCTATAAGGGAATTATCAGCACCTATGAAGCGAGACAGGATGTGGCGCCGGCACTGGCTGACTTGACCCACTATGCCGACCAGGATTCAAGCAACGGCATACCGCTGGCTGTAATGGCCGAGTATTACCTGCGCAATAATGCATGGGAACAGTCCCAGAGCGCTATTGAAAAAGCACTACAGCGTCAGGCCAACAACGCCTATATCGAGCGCGTGGCCATTGAAATTTACCGACGTTCGACACAGCAGGCGCTGAGTAGTAAAGATATTAGAACCGCGCGCAGACAACTGTCCACAGGCCTCTCCTATGTGCCCAATGCCGCGCCCTTATTGGAACTGCTAGCTCGACTGGAAGCCATGGATCAAAATCCGATAGCGGCTATGGAGACCGTCGAGTCACTAATGCAACTTGCACCCGTCCGCGCCTACGAGGTCAAAGGGGACATTTTAAGCCAACAGGATGGACGCAAAGCGCTTGAGGCCTATAACAGCGCATGGGAGATGCATGCCTCATCGCCACTGGCGCGCAAGATTCACTCCTTACTGACTGAACTGGATCCCAAACAGGCCAAAGAATTCCTGGGCGAGTGGTCAAGCCATTTGCCGGAAGATCCCGGCTTGCTACTGGTCAGCGCCATGGAGTCCCAGCAGAAAAATAACAGCAACGCTGCAATACAGGCCTATGAGGAATTACTCTCCCATGAGGCCGACAATGTCATCGCACTCAACAACCTGGCCTGGTTATATTTTACGCAGGGCGACCCGAGGGCCATGCAACTGGGGCAACGCGCAGTGGAACTCAGCCCCGAAAATCCAGCGGCGCTGGACACCTACGGTATGATCTTAATTGGCGATGGCCAGACCGAACAGGGCATTCAATGGCTTGAAAAAGCCGTGCAGTTGGCGCCCGACTCTGCCGATATAAACGCCCATCTACAACAGGCGCGCCAACCCTGAGCCGACCTATGAGTCCACACACACCACCTGAATCCCCCTTCAATCGCCGCGCCACCGCAGAACAAGTGACCGAGGGGATCGACCTCGCGGGCAAAAATGTGTTGATAACCGGGGTCAATTCCGGCCTGGGTCTGGAGTCCATGCGCGTTTTCCAATGAGTTGGCGCGACGACTGGAAGGCAGCTCTGTGATCAGCAACGCGGTTCATGAGGGGGAAGACAATAGTGGACACTATTGCTGAAAACTTTGAAAATGGCGGGTCGTGCAGGATTGATGATTACACCCTTTGGGTTGTAATCACCCCTGCGGGGCGCCTTCGGCGTCCAAAATGCTCCTTTGGTCGCATTTTATCGAACCTGCGACCAATTGGTTAAAAGCCACTCCGCCAAAAAACTGTACCTTGTCGTTTTTAAAAGCTTTTTGCCCACACCGCTCCCCACACTTCCACAATTATTGGCATCGTTTGCCCCTTGTCTTTAAAGGTGTCCAGACTTTTCCGGGCTTATTGTGGGGAAAGATTTTCATGGCTCCAGGCCAAGTGAAGCTTGCACCAAACCATCACCCCCCTCTTCATTTACCGTGTAGCCCATAGCGCCATAGCCTTTGCACCTACGCCGGTACATTCTCTGTAAGGTTGGCAAATTAATATCAACATAATCGTAAATGATAACGCGTTCTTTCCCCTCTATTTGCCGCTGAATACGCCCCGCATATTGAGCTAATAATCCTTTCCATGATATTGGTAATGCCAGAAATAGAGTATCCAGCCTTGGCAAATCAAACCCCTCTCCAATGTACTTGCCGGTTGCAACCAAAACCTGGCACCCGGGAATTGCTTTTATCGCCTCCCTACGCTCTTTGGCCCCCATTGCACCTCGCAACACCTGCACTTGGAAACCCTGCTGCGCCAACATCCTGCTAAGCGCCAATGCGTGTTCCCTACGCTCTGTCAGAACTAGCGGGTGCCGATTTTGAGTCACCTGCTCAGCAACATCAGCCGCGATTATCGTATTTCGCATTTCGTTATTCATTAACCAACGATAAATATCAGCAATATGCGGCCTCGTATTCCCCTGAATCAATTCCCGGGGTGGCTGATCGATTATCTGACGAACGACCACTCGTTGCTCAAATTGGGCGCCACTATTACCCTTCACCTGATATCTGATTGGCCCTGCCTGCATAAAAATAATTGGCTGGTGGCCATCCTGACGCTGCGGCGTTGCAGTGACACCAAGTACATATTGCGCATGAACTTCGCTCATAAGCATCTCATACTTAGGCGCAGAAATATGATGGCATTCGTCAATAATGATCTGCCCATACTGAAAAAGCAGT
>CBDUUA010000008.1:0-15443 GCA_965370135.1 uncultured Cellvibrionales bacterium | reverse complement strand
GGCCATGCCCTTGAGATAAATCATCAACCATTCCATGACGTTGTCTCCACACGTTATCTCTACAGGTTGTCGGCAGGCGGCAAGCCGCACTCGAAAAAACCAATCAGCGCACAGTGCCGCTTAAAAATGGCACAAAATTGACCGGTTCGATAACCTGGCATTGGTAGTCATCACCAGTGCGAATGACCAGCACCAGCTCCTGCTTATCGGTGTCGCCAACCGGCATCACCAGGCGACCACCCGGGGCTAACTGTTGCAACAATTCAGGAGGAATTGTCCTGGGAGCGGCCGCCGATAGTATGCCGTCGAAGGGCCCCTCCCGCGACCAACCAAAGCCACCATCACTGTTTTTATACCGGGCGTTATAGAGCTTTAAATCGGACAACCTTTTTTTCGCCTTGAGTTGCAAGGGTTTGATGCGCTCGACCGAATAGACATGCTCTACCAGCTGCGCCAGTATCGCCGTTTGATACCCTGAGCCGGTACCCACTTCCAACACCCTGCGCAACGGGCCTGCGGACAGCAACAACTCAGTCATGCGCGCCACGATATAGGGCTGGGAAAGCGTCTGCGAAAAGCCGATGGGCAGGGCGGTGTCCTCATAGGCCCGATGGGACAGGGCCTCATCCACAAACAGGTGCCGAGGTGTCTGCCGCATGACCTCCAGCACCTCATAATTGTCAATACCCCGATCCATCAAGCGCTCGACCAGGCGATCCCGGGTGCGCCGTGAAGTCATGCCTATGCCCTGCCGGGTGACGCTACTCATCGCTGTTGCTCCATGATCCATTCATCCGCTTATTGCGGCCCTCGCTGGCGTCGATCTGCTTGACTGAACTCGCCCAAAGCCCGCAATAGCGAGCTGGCGTACACGCCTCGGCCCAGGGTGACGTCAACACTGAGAGTGCTGTCATCCAGCCATTGCCATTGCAAATCTTCGACACGGGCCCGCAGTGCGCGACGCGCCGGTTTTGCCTGAAACTTCCGCACCACCTCAAGGGGATCAGACTGCTCGGCGAATGCCGATTGCTCCAGTTCCAGCGCCTCGCCCTGGGCGCCGCCGGCCTCGACACCCGCCAGGGGGCCGGTGGGGTGGATCTCCAATGCTGCCAGTCGGCCCTCGAGTTCCGCCGGGTTCGCTATCGGCCCAAAGAAGCTATTGCTACCGTCGAGATTGATCAGGTCGCCAACTATGGCCTTATCCCACTGCCCGAGCTGCTCACGGCGGGCCAACACGCGGTTAAACAAAAAGGCCCTGGCCGCAGACAGCGCCATCCCCTGCCGGTTCGACAGTCGACCTTTGCGCACCGGGCCGAGGGCGTCGGCGGCCAGTAGATTGCTGCCATCACGGCCAAACCGCTGTTCACCGAAGTAGTTGGCAAAGCCCTGGCGCGCTATGGTCTGCAAGCGCTGATCACACCGGGCTCCAGCATCGCGCAACTGCCGCAGTACCAGCGTGAATTGATTAGCGCAGTGGGCGCCGATGCGCAGTTTGCGCCGGTGCCGGCCAACTCGCTCGACCCAGATACCCTCGCCCTGCAGCAATGCCCAGTCGGGCTCGGCAGTGCCGGGCAGATGAACGCTAAACCACTGACTGGTCAATGCCTGGCGATCTTTCAAACCGGCATAACCGACATGGTGACGCGGTATTGCCGCCAGTTTCGCCAGTGACTGTTGCAACTCCAGGGTATTATGACCCCGCTTGCGAATGTGCAGGTAGACATGTTCACCCTCCCCCTCCGGCTGAAAAGGAAGCACCTCGTTGACGACAAAATCCTCGGGGCACGTCTTATAGATGCCTTTGACACCACCCCCTGCCGGCGGCAAGCGCCATGAGGTCGCGCCGGCGGCGGTCACTGTGCGCTACCGCAAGAGCTGAAGAAACTAGATTCCACCCTGGGGCACCAATAACACCACCGCATGACAGGCGATACCCTCGTGCCGACCGACAAACCCCAGCTTCTCGGTGGTGGTTGCCTTGATATTGATGGCCGAGCGATCGGCTTGTAAATCCCCGGCGATAAGCCGGCACATGGCATCGACTTGACCGGCCAGGCGCGGGCGCTGGGCCTCGATGGTGATATCAGCATTGCCGAGCAGGTAGCCCCGCGACTGCACCAGGCGATAGCAGTGCGCCAGTAGTTCGCGACTATCGATATCGCGGTAGCGCTCATCAGTATCGGGAAAGTGTTTGCCGATATCCCCCTCCGCGACGCCACCCAGCAGCGCATCGCAGAGCGCATGCAACACCACATCACCGTCGGAGTGCGCGATCAACCCGTGGCTATGTTCGATCCTCACCCCGCCCAGCACAATATGATCACCCGACCCAAAAGCATGGACATCGTAGCCATGACCAATACGCATTACACAATACTCCGATTAGCGATATACCACGCCGCCAGGGCTAAATCCTGGGGATAGGTGACTTTGATATTAGATGTCGCACCCATTAGCAACATCGGTTTATAGCCCAGGCGCTCCAGCGCCATGGATTCATCGGTAACGGCGACGCCATCCTGCAGGGCCCGACGCAATGCCTGCAACAACATACCGTAGCGGAACATCTGCGGTGTCTGTGCCAACCACAACTGCTCGCGGGGCAGGGTCTGCTCGATCTCCCGGGCGCAACTCCCTCGCTTCACCGTGTCGGTGACCGGCCTTGCAACAATGCCACCCACCTCGTGTTGTGATAACTGTTCCAGCAGTTGATCCACCACGGTGGTTTCGAGACAGGGGCGTGCGGCATCATGCACCAACACCCAATCATCCAGCGCCACCCGGGACGCCAAATAGTCGAGGCCGGCCATCACCGAGCCGGCTCGTTCAGCACCGCCGACAACCAGGTGAACGCGGTCATCGTCCACCAGGGGTAAACCCGCCAACACCTGGTCATTTGCGTGGTGCGCAATCACCAGCCCCACGATTCGAGAGTTGGCCAACAGCGCCCCACAGGCATGTTCTATTAGTGTGCGACCCTCGATACGCAAATATTGCTTGGGGGTTTCTGCGCCCATGCGGGCGCCGATGCCGGCCGCAGGAATGACAGCCCACACCGACTGCCCGGAGGCCTGCTGTGCAGTCTGCATCATTGGGGCTCTTGCGACGGTTCTGGTGGAATGTACAGAAAGAAAGTTTCGCCTTTTTTTATCATTCCCATTTCTTCTCGGGCTTTTTCCTCGAATCCCTCGGTGCCCTGCTGTAGTTCCCTGACTTCAATTTCGAGTACGCGATTCCGCTCCTTCATGGATGCATTGAGAACCGCCTGCCCATCGATCTCGCGCTGCAAACTGGCAATCTCCGCGAGACCGCCTGAGCCCAGCCAAATGCGATATTGCAGGCCAAGACAAATAGTTCCCAGCACCACCCAGAGCAACTTCATCTTACTCGCCAGCCCATCCCATGTGCCGACAGTATAGTCCAGCCTCAGCTACCCAACCCGGTGGTGCTGCCGCATCGACCGAACACATTGACCCTGACCCGCCTGTGCTAGCTGCGAAACTCGCCCCGGCCGCGATAGGGCGCGCGGCCGTTCAACTCGGCTTCGATACGCAGCAGGCGATTGTACTTGGCGACGCGGTCAGAGCGACACAGTGAACCGGTTTTAATTTGGCCGGCGCAGGTTGCCACCGCAAGGTCTGCAATCGTCGTGTCCTCGGTCTCCCCAGAGCGGTGTGAAATGACCACTGAGTAACCGGCATCCTGCGCCATGTTAATGGCATCGAGAGTCTCGGAGAGACTACCGATCTGGTTAAATTTAATCAGGATGGAGTTGGCGATATTGTTGTCGATACCCCGCTTGAGTATTTGGGTGTTGGTGACAAACAAATCATCGCCCACCAATTGTACGCTGTCGCCAATTTTCTGCGTCAGTACCGCCCATCCGTCCCAGTCGCTCTCATCCATGCCGTCTTCGACAGATAGTATCGGATACCTGGCACAGAGGTCGGCCAGGTAATCGGCAAAACCCTCGGCATCAAAGGACTTGCCCTCCCCCGCCAACTGGTAGCAACCGTCTTGATAAAACTCTGACGACGCACAGTCCAGCGCCAGGGTGACATCCTTATCGAGGCGATAGCCCGCGCTGGCGACCGCTTCGGAAATGATTTCAAGAGCCGATTCATTCGATGGCAAATTGGGTGCAAAGCCGCCCTCGTCACCTACCGATGTGCTCAAGCCCCGCACTTGCAATGCCGCCTTCAGTGCGTGAAAAATCTCCGCGCCGCAACGCAGGGCCTCGGCAAAGGAGCTGGCGCCCACAGGCTGCACCATGAACTCCTGGATATCGACATTGTTATCGGCGTGCTCGCCACCGTTGATGATATTCATCATCGGTACCGGCATGGAATACTGCCCGGGCGTGCCGTTGAGTTCGGCGATGTGTTGGTACAAGGGGATACCTTTACCCACTGCGGCAGCCTTGGCAACCGCCAGGGAAACCGCCAGGATAGCGTTGGCGCCCAGCGCCTTTTTGCTGTCGGTGCCGTCAGCGTCGATCATGATGTTATCGATAGCCCGCTGGTCAGCTGCATCCATGCCCAGCAACAGCGGCGCGATCACATCATTGATATTGGCCACCGCCTGCAACACACCCTTGCCGAGATAACGCGCCTGGTCGCCGTCTCGCAACTCCAGTGCTTCGCGGGATCCGGTTGATGCCCCGGAGGGAGCACAAGCACGATCACGGGCGCCGGATGCCAGCGTCACCTCAGCCTCTACCGTCGGGTTGCCCCGTGAATCCAGAATTTCCAGCGCGCGCACTGCAACAATCGACCCCATCGCTTTTTTCCTATTGCTTGCGGGCAATAAACTAGCCAACCCGACGGTTAAGTTTCGCGGGCGCGAAGCCCGCAGATGCTATTGCTATTGTTATCTAAAAATACCTAGCGAATATCCAGGAGGGGCGTGGATTTTACCAGCTCGTCCATTGATTTTAGCTGCTGCAAAAAGGCTTCAAGGTTTACCAGCGGCAGCGCGCAGGGACCGTCACAGAGGGCCTGATCAGGATCCGGGTGGGCCTCCAGAAACAAACCCGCCAGCCCCTGGCTCATGCCCGCCCGCGCCAGCTCCACCACCTGTGCCCGCCGGCCACCGGCAGAATCCGACCGCGCGCCGGGCATTTGCAAGGCATGGGTCACATCAAATACCACCGGGCAGTCAAACTGCTTCATGATGCCGAAACCCAGCATATCGACCACCAGGTTGTTATAACCAAAACTGGTGCCGCGCTCGCAGAGCATCAGTTGCTCATTGCCGGCCTGTTCAAACTTGTGCAGGATATGCCGCATTTCCGCCGGTGCCAGGAACTGCGCTTTCTTGATATTTATCGGCAGGCCGGTGGCCGCCATCGCCACCACCAGATCCGTCTGCCGAGAAAGAAATGCCGGCAATTGCAGCACATCAACCACTTCAGCCAATGGCGCTGCCTGGTGGGATTCGTGCACATCGGTGATAACCGGCACCGCAAACTGTCGCTTGATCTCAGCAAAAATCTCCAGGCCGGCATCGAGGCCAGGGCCACGAAAGGAATCTACCGAGGAGCGGTTGGCTTTATCGAAGGATGCCTTGAAAATATAGGGAATGCCGAGGCGATTGCAGACCTCGACATAGTGCTCGGCGACTCGCAGGGCCATGTCCCTGGACTCCAGCACATTCATACCGCCCAGCAACACAAAAGGCTGGTCATTACCCAGGGCGATGTCGCCGACACGTACCAGTGGCAAGCTCATTCACTATCATCCATAGCAGCAGCGAGGGCCTCCGTGGCCCGGGCATAGTCCACCGCCGCGGTTATAAAGCCGGTGAACAGAGGGTGGCCGTCGCGAGGCGTGGAGGTGAATTCCGGGTGGAACTGACAGGCGACGAACCAGGGGTGATCCACCACTTCTACCACTTCCACCAGGGCATCATCGGTAGACCAACCACCAATGCGCAATCCTGCTTGCTGCAATTGATCCACCAGGTTGTTGTTGACTTCATAGCGGTGGCGATGGCGCTCGACAATCAAATCGCGACCATAGCTCTGGTGGGTCAGGGATCCGGAGACCAGGCGGCACTCTTGTCCACCGAGGCGCATGGTACCACCGAGATCGGAGTTCTCGTCGCGCTTTTCGGCGGAGCCATCCTTATTGATCCACTCGGTGATCAGCCCGACCACGGGATAGGGCGTATGCTTGTCAAATTCGGTACTGTTGGCATGCTCAAGCCCGGCAACATGGCGCGCATATTCAATAACCGCCAGTTGCATACCCAGACAGATTCCCAGATAGGGGATACGATTCTCCCTGGCGTACTGCACGGTGGCGATCTTGCCCTCAATACCACGCAGGCCAAAGCCACCGGGAACCAGGATGGCGTCTTTGCCCCCGAGCACGCCAATGCCATCGCGCTCGATATCCTCCGAGTCGATGAATTCCAGATTGACCCGGGTGCGGGTTTTGATGCCGGCGTGGCGCAGCGCCTCAATCAGCGACTTATAGGCGTCGAGCAACTCCATGTACTTGCCCACCATGGCGATGGTCACTTCCTGCTGCGGCTGGGATTCCCTGGCCACCACATCCTGCCACTCGTGCAAATCGGCGGCCGGGCAATCCAGCCCCAGCTTTTCGAGCACGATATCGTCCAGCCCCTCGTCGTTTAAAATCCCGGGGATGGCATAGATAGACCATGCATCGGGCAGGAGGATAACCGCTCTTTGCTCGACGTTGGTAAACAGGGCTATTTTCTTTTTCGAGCCCTCATCAATTTCGTGCTCTGAACGGCAAATCAGGATATCCGGCTGCAGGCCGATTGAACGCAGTTCCTTGACCGAATGCTGGGTTGGCTTGGTTTTGGTCTCACCGCTGGTGGCAATATAGGGCACCAGGGTCAGGTGAATAAACAGGGTATTGCTAATACCGAGTTCCATGCGCAGCTGGCGAATGGCCTCAAGAAAGGGCTGGGATTCAATATCACCCACGGTGCCGCCGATTTCCACCAGGACAATATCCGCGTCACCGGCGCCCTCGATGATGCGGCGTTTGATTTCATCGGTAATATGGGGAATGACCTGCACCGTGCCCCCCAGAAAATCACCCCGCCGCTCCTTGCGCAGCACCGTCTCATAGACACGTCCGGTGGTAAAATTATTGCGCCGGGTCATGGTGGTGCGCACGTAGCGCTCGTAGTGCCCGAGGTCGAGATCGGTCTCGGCCCCGTCCTGGGTTACGAATACCTCGCCATGCTGGAACGGGCTCATGGTGCCCGGGTCAACATTGATGTAGGGATCCAATTTCAGCAGGGTGACGTTGAGACCCCGCGCTTCCAGGATAGCGCCCAGGGAAGCAGAGGCGATGCCCTTGCCCAGGGAGGACACTACACCGCCAGTAACAAAAACAAAACGGGGCATGCAAGGCCTATATCGCGGTTATTCAGATTATTCGGAAGCCGGAATTCATCGGTGCAAGCACCCATAAAGCCCGCATGGAGATGGGGGCTCACCTTATCAGAAAGCCCCGGGCGGCTCAACCGTATTACACCCCGCCCAAGGGCAGTTCGCCAGTGTGCCATTGGAGCTGAATCGCCGCCCCGCCGGGGGCGGCCATAAAACCCTCGCAGACACAAAAATCAGCTACCGCAGCCAGCTCTCCGGCACAAAATAACAGCGGTACCCGGTGGCGCCACCAGGGCGGCACGCCCTGCTCATGCAGGTATTGCTTGAGGCTTTTACTGTGCCGCCATCCGGCCCCCCGGACTTTTTCGCCGCCGCGACGAAATGCCGGCTGAAAACAGTGTTGCCGATCCAGCCCGGCGCCGGTGACTGGCGCGACCCGTAACTGTCCAGCTGCACCCAGATCCAGCGTTCGTCGAGCATTCCAGACCGGCAGCGGCGCCATTGCGACGTCGGGATTTTCCGGCACCCAATAGATGCTGTTGCGATAGCGACGCAAACTGCCTCGCACCAGCGCCACCACCGGGTTGGCCTGGTCGCTGGCGGCCATCAGGTCTGAATAAAAGGCATGCCACTGCCGCTGCCGCAGGGCCGGCAGTCCCAGTTGGTGCAACCAGGCCCTGAGCATATTTTTGATACGCGGCGGTGAATACCCCGCCAGCGAGGCCAGATCCAGGAACTGGCCCCAGCGATCCCGCGACGCCACCGCGGCCAGGTCTTGCCCTGCGACTTCATCCAGCAACTCACTGCTGTCCCGGGCGGAGCGGCTCAGCGCCGCCAGCCTGGAGCGGTAATCGGGCCAGTGCTCGGCAATAACCGGCAACAGGCGGTGGCGAATAAAGTTGCGGGAAAAGCGCTGGTCGCTATTGCTGCCGTCCTCAACCCAGCGCAAGCCCCGCTGCCGGGCGTAGCTGTGCAGCTCGCCGCGGGAAATACCCAGCAGTGGGCGCACACGCAGAGGCTGCTGATGTGACTGCTCGGCCATCGCCGCCAAACCGGCAATACCACTGGAGCGAAACAGGCGAAGTAACAGCGTTTCGAGTTGGTCATCCAGATGATGCCCAAGGAACAGAGCATCGCCGGGCTGCTGCAACTGCTCGATCGCGCGATATCGGGCCTGTCGCGCTGCCGCTTCCAAACCCCCGCCCTCACTGTTTGCGACCACAACATCGACACTGCAAAAGGGGATATCGCGCTGCCGGCAGAGAATCCGGCAATGCTGCTGCCAGTCATCCGCAGAATCGCAGAGGCCGTGGTGAATATGGATCGCCAGCAGCGCAGGCGTCGCAAGGCCGGCCTCACCCCGCAGGGCCAAAAACTGCTGTAGCAAGTCCAATAACACCGTGGAATCCAGGCCGCCGGAAAAACCCAGCAACCATCGAGGGCGGCCACTCAGTGCCGTCAGGGTCGGCTCTATACGAGCCGGCAAGTGCTCCGCCACGACAGTGGCAAACTATTTATTCATTTTATTCATTGCCAATAGACATCAGCCGCTGGTAGCGACTTTCCAATACCTCATCGAGGGGCTTTTCGCTAAAGATAGCGAGCTGTTCTACCAGGTATTCCTTGATGCGAGACGCCATCAAGTCAATATCCCGGTGGGCGCCACCCAGCGGCTCCGGAATGGTGGTATCGACAATGCCCAGTTCTTGCAGCACTTCCGATGTGACCCCCATGGCCAGGGCAGCCTCCGGGGCCTTCTCGGTACTCTTCCAAATGATATTGGCGCAGCCTTCGGGAGAAATAACGAAATAGGTGGAGTACTGCAACATCGCGAGTTGATCCCCGACCCCGATACCGAGAGCGCCACCGGAGCTGCCCTCTCCGATAACGACGCTGATAATCGGCGTTTTCAAATGCGACATCGCTGCCAGGTTGGCCGCTATCGCCTCGCTAATACCCCGCTCCTCGGAGTCGATGCCGGGATAGGCTCCCGGGGTATCGATCAGGGTGATCAGCGGCAACTGGAAACGCTCGGCAAGCCGCATCAAACGCAGGGCCTTGCGGTAACCCTCCGGTCGCGGCATGCCAAAGTTGCGCCTGACCTTTTCGTTGACACCGCGGCCCTTTTCCTGGCCGATAACCACCACCGGGGTACCATCCAGGCGGGCAATACCGCCAACGATGGCGGCATCGTCACCAAAATGGCGATCGCCGTGCAATTCGTCGAACTCGGTGAAAACCCGATCGAGATAGTCGGTGGTATAGGGCCGCATGGGGTGGCGGGCGACCTTGACGATCTCCCAGGGAGACAAGTCCCCATAGATCTTGCGGGTGAGTTTGCGGCTTTTTTCCTTGAGGGTATTTATTTCTTCAGAAATATTGATGTCATTATCACTGCCCACCAAGCTGAGCTCTTCAATTTTGGTCTCCAGCTCGGCGATGGGTTGTTCAAAATCGAGGTAGTTCGGGTTCATTGTCGATGCTTTCCTGGATCCGGGAGGACACTGCGGGCAAAAGCGCCACTATACCAAGTTCCGCGCTCCGTTGCCGTTTGAATTTACGTTGCGGACCAGGGCCAGAGCCGGTCGGCGGGCCGGCGCTGCACGGCGATCACTATAGAGTACCGAGACCCGGCCGGCGCCAAAACATTGCTTCAGGCGCAGCAGGCAATCGTCATTGGGGTCGATATGCCACTCCAACCCCAGCACCACCCGGGCGCTGGCGCCCTTGCCCCGGTATTCGATCCACAGGGGGCAAGCACCCTCGGCGTCGGCAGCCAGTGACTGCTTCAGTCGCGCGGCGAAATCACGGCTAAAATCCTGTTCGCCCAATTGCAGCACCACCGCGCGGGCTCGCTGCCGGCGAGCGTCCAGCAGGCTGGCAATGCTATTGGCGCGCATTTTCAGGGTGCCATCGCGCTCATCATGGGACACGGTGCCCTCACACACCACGATGATATCGTCTGCGAGTTGGTCTCGAAATCGAGATAACTCCTCGGAAAACAAGGCGACCTCAATGCGGGCGCTGCGGTCATCCAGCACCAGCACCGCCATATCATCGCCCCGACGGGTTTTCATAATGCGATGGCTGACCACCAGGCCGGCAACGGCCTGGCTATGGCTGTCGGCGCGCAGGTCGTTGATGCGGTCTCCGGTAAATTGTCGCAACTCCTCGAGATACTCTTCGATAGGATGGCCACTCACATACAGCCCGAGAATGGCTTTCTCGCCTTTGAGCCGCTCCCGGGGAGTCCAGGGCACCACCCCGGTGTAGTCCGCGTAGACATCGCCATCAGTCGCCTGACTCACCTCGCCAAACAGGTCATCGATGCCGCTATTCACATTGTGGGCCAACTGCTCCGCGGCTTTCACCGCATCGGGCAGTGCGGCTTGCAACCAGGATCGCTCCGGCTGCAAGCGATCGAAAGCGCCGGACTTGATCAACGCCTCACCCGCTCGTTTGTTGACCTTGCGCGAATCGACGCGAGCGCAAAAATCGAACAAATCGGTAAACGGACTATGCTGCTGCCGCGCGCTGATAATGCTTTCGACCGGGCCTTCACCCAGCCCTTTGATAGCGCCCAGACCGTAGATAATATTGCCGTCTTCATCGACGCTGAACTGGAATTCGCCCCGGTTGACATCCGGCGGCTCGACCGCCAAATCCATGCAGCGCGCCTCCTCAATAAATGTCACCACCTTGTCCGTCTTATCCATATCAGAAGACATGGTCGCCGCCATAAATTCCGCAGGATAGTGGGTCTTGAGCCAGGCCGTTTGATAGGACACCAGGGCATAGGCCGCCGAGTGGGATTTGTTAAAGCCGTAACCGGCAAATTTTTCCATCAGGTCGAAGATATTATTCGCCAGCTCGGTGTCGAAGCCGAGGCCCTGGGCACCGGCCAGGAACAGCTCTCTCTGCTTGGCCATCTCCTCGGGTTTTTTCTTGCCCATTGCCCTGCGCAGCAAATCCGCTCCGCCCAGGGAGTAACCCCCCATGGCCTGGGCAATCTGCATGACCTGCTCCTGGTAAAGGATGATGCCGTAGGTCGGCTCCAGGATCGGCTGCAGGCACTGGTGCTGGTACTTGGGGTGGGGATAGGCAACTTCGGCGCGACCGTGCTTGCGATTGATAAAGTCGTCCACCATGCCGGATTGCAGCGGGCCCGGCCGGAACAGCGCCACCAGGGCGATGATATCCTCGAAACTGGCGGGACGCAGCCGCCGAATCAGATCCTTCATACCCCGGGATTCAAGCTGGAATACCGCGGTGGTCTGCCCGGCCTGCAGCAACTTGAAAGTCGCCGGGTCATCCAGCGGGATGCGACTGATATCCAGCGGCGCCTCCGCCGATTTCCCGCGGCGCCGGTTAATCATGGCCAGGGCCCAATCGATAATGGTAAGAGTGCGCAGGCCGAGGAAGTCAAACTTGACCAGGCCGACTTCCTCGACATCCCCCTTGTCATACTGGGTAACAATGCCCTCGCCACTGGCACAGTGCAGTGGTGAGAAATCGGTCAGGGCGGTGGGGGCAATGACAACACCACCGGCGTGCTTACCGACGTTGCGGGTCACCCCTTCGAGTTGCAGGGCCATCTCCCAGACTTCCTGGGCCTGCTCATCGCTGGCCAGGTGATCTCTGAGCACCTGTTCCTGCTGGTAGGCTTTTTCCATGGTGATGCCCGGTTCAAAGGGGATCATCTTGGACAGTTTGTCGGCCAGACCATAGGGCTTGCCCTGGGCCCGGGCCACATCCCGCACCGCGGCTTTGGCCGCCAGGGTGCCGAAAGTGATAATCTGGCTGACCGAATCCCGGCCATAGCGCTCGGCCACATAGTTGATGACCCGGTCGCGGCCATCCATACAAAAGTCGATATCGAAATCGGGCATGGACACCCGCTCGGGATTGAGAAAGCGCTCGAACAGCAAATCGTAGGCCAGCGGATCCAGGTCGGTGATCAACAGGGCATAGGCCACCAGGGATCCGGCACCGGAGCCACGACCGGGGCCCACCGGAATATCGTGATCCTTGGCCCAGCGGATAAAATCCATCACGATCAGGAAATAACCGGGAAAGCCCATGTCAATAATGGTATTGAGTTCGAAATCCAGCCGCTCGCGGTAGGTTTGTACGCTCTGGGCATAGTCGGCTGCATCCTTGTCGAGCAGCGTCTCAAGCCGATGGCCCAGGCCTTCGTGGGACATCTGGCGAAAATAGGTATCCATGGTCATGCCCGCCGGCACCGGATACTCGGGCAGGTAGTATTTGCCCAATTCGATCTGCACACTGCAACGCCTGGCGATCTCGACCGAATTGGCGATCGCCTCCGGTATATCAGAGAACAGCTCCGCCATTTGGGCGGGGCTCTTCAGGTATTGCTCGGCACTGTACCGGCGTTGGCGCCGCGGATCATCCAGCGCCCGACCGTCGGCGATGCACACCCGCACCTCATGGGCCTCATACTCCTCCGGCCTGAGAAAGCGCACATCGTTGGTCGCCACCACCGGCCAGTTCATCGCCGTGGCCAGCTCTACTGCGCCGTAGACATAGGACTCATCCTCGGCCCGACCGGTGCGTTGCAGTTCTACATAGAACCGCCCCGCAAAGTGCTGCTGCCACCACTGGGCCAGCTCATGGGCACGATCCCGGTTGCCCTTGAGCAGCGCTCGACCCAGATCACCAAATTTGCCACCGGACAACACGATAAGGCCGTCGCCCCACTGCACGAGCCACTCGCGCCGGACAAAGGCGCGGCCCTGAACCTGACCCTCGAGCCAGGCCTTGCTGATCAGCAAGCGCAGATTGCCATAGCCAGCCTGGTTTTGGGCCAGTACCGTGATGGTAGTGGGCAGCTCTTCTTCGTCCGCTTGTAGAAGTTGCAGGTCGCAGCCGAAGATGGGCTTGACTCCCGCCCCCAGCGCCGATTGATAAAACTTGACCAGGCCGAACAGGTTGCTGTCGTCAGTGACGGCGATCGCCGGCATACCGGCCTCAAGCACAGCTCGATTCAAGGGCTTGATCTTGACGGTACCGTCGACCAGGGAAAACTCGGTATGCACTTTGAGGTGGACGAATTGCGGCGTCATTCCGGAATCTCCTGATGCTCCGCTGGCCGTGTACCCAGCAGTTGCGCCACCGGTTTAAAGCTGCGGCGGTGCTGTGGACAGGGCCCCAGTTGCTGCAAGGCTTCTCGATGGGCACGGGTGGGGTAGCCCTTGTGGCGCGCAAAACCGTAGCCCGGATAGCGCTGATCCATCTCCAACATCTCCCGATCCCGGGTGACTTTGGCCAGAATCGAAGCAGCGCCTATAGATGCTACCCGGGCATCGCCTTTGACGATGGCTTCGCTAGCATAGTCCCAGCGCGGTAGCCGGTTACCATCGACCAATACCCGCTGGGGCTGCGGTTCCAGTGCCTGTACCGCGCGGTGCATGGCCAGCATGCTGGCGTGCAGGATATTGAGCGCATCAATTTCCGCCACATTGGCCCGGCCGATAGCCCAGGCCAGGCTATGGCGGCAGATCTGTTCGAACAAGCGCTGCCGCTGTGCCTCGCCAAGCTGTTTGGAATCACCGATGCCGGCGATCGGGCGCTGCGGATCGAGAATGACCGCAGCGGCGACCACATCACCGGCCAGCGGTCCCCGCCCGGCCTCGTCGACACCAGCAACCAGATCCCCAGGCCGCAACAGGAGTTCGTGTCTATCCTCCATCAAGCCACCAATTAAGCCGCCAATTAAGCCGCCAATAAACTTCGATCATTCCGCCACCAGCAGTTGTGCCACCGCCTGCGCCGCCGCGCCACTGGCATCCCGCCGCAACAGTCGGTGTAGCTCGGCGAACCGTCTCTTGAGCGCAACAACGCGCTCGGGCTGATCCAGCCATTGCTCCAGTGCGCGGCACAGGGCATCACTGTTGACGTCGTCCTGTAGCAACTCCGGCACCAGCGCCTCTCCCGCCAATAAATTGGGTAGGGCGATAAATTTCGTTTTTATCAGGCGGGACATAATACGGTAGGACACAGGCGGCAGCTTATAGGCAACCACCATGGGTTTCTTGAGTAACATCGCCTCCAGGGTGGTAGTGCCCGAGGCCATAAGCACAAGATCCGCCGCGGTCATCACCTCTCGGGACTGCCCCAGCAACAGGCGCACCCGGTCGCTTAGCTGCGGTGCACCCTGGATCGCCGCATCCAGTATTTGCTGCAAGCGCGCAAAGCGCTCCTCATTCGCCGCGGGAATCAGGAAGAAACAGCCGGGATCTCGCTTGAGTAGCTGCGCCATGGTCTGGAAAAAGACCGGCGCCAACAAGTTTATCTCGCCCCCGCGGCTACCGGGCAATATCGCGACGATGCGCGGCTCATGAGCGCAGTCCAGCTGCTGCCTCGCCGCCGCCGTGTCCGGCTCCAACGCGTACTGATCCGCCAGAGGATGACCGACGAAGTGCACCGGCACGGCATGTTCACGGTAAAATGCCGCTTCAAAGGGCAGTAGCGTCAACATCAAATCCACGGCCCGGGCGATTTTTTTCACCCGACCCTGGCGCCAGGCCCACACCGACGGACTGACGTAGTGAACCGTCTTGATACCGACACGGCGCAATTGTCGCTCAATACCCAGGTTAAAATCCGGCGAGTCGATACCGATATAGACATCCGGCGGCTGTGACAGGAAATGGTTGATCAGGTTGCGATGCATGCGCAACAGCTCGGGCAGCCGTTTCAGTGGGTCGACCAGACCCATCACCGAAAGGCGGTCGAGGGGGTAAAAACTGACAAAGCCCTGGGCCAGCATCCGCGGGCCGCCGACACCTTCGAAGACGATCTGCGGATACAGTTCGCGGAGCGCCTCCATAAGACCGGCGCCGAGAATATCACCCGAAGCTTCCCCGGCTACTATGCCTATACGCAGTGATCTATTCACCTGTCCCCGAATGTTGACCCTGTAGTTAGCTGTAGTTAGCTAGAGTTAGTTAGAGTTGCTTAGAATCTGTTAGCGTCCGTTAGTGTCAGCAGGGGCGTACTACTAGCGCACGATGCCCCGGGTGGAAGAGTCTCGCAGCGATGCTATCAG